>CALEKX010000164.1 GCA_937904525.1 uncultured Phycisphaerales bacterium | reverse complement strand
AGTTGTCAGTTGTCAGTTGCGAGTTGCCAGTATCGGCCTGCTCCCACTCCGTCTCTTCGTCTCTCAGTCTCTTCGTCTCTTCCCTCCCCTTCGTCGCTTCACGCCACCCCTTCAACCATACCCCAGCTCCTCCAGATCGTCCTCATCCATTCCGAAATAGTGGCCGATCTCATGGAGAACCGTGATCCGCACCTCTTCGATCAGATCTTCCTCGCTGTCGCAGATCTGCTCGTGCGGCTCCTGGAAGATGTAGATCACATCGGGCAGCCGGCCGGAGTCTTCGACGCTCCGCTCGGTCATCGCCCGCCCGACGTACAGCCCCAGCAGATCGTCCTCGCCGGTCTCCGCCCGCTGCTGAGCCGTCGGCCGGTCGCGAATCTCGATCGCAACCTCCTCCAGAAACTCCCGAAACGCCGGCGGCAACAGCTCCACCGCCTGCGCCACAAGCTTCGAGAACCGTTCTGGGCTGACGTGGTAAGGCATAGGGGGTTTGGATTCTGGATTGCGGATTTTGGGTTCGGAATCTGAAATTTGAGATTCCAGATTTGAGATTTTGGATGCGGTGTTTCGTTGTTTCGTGTTTCGTTCTTTCGCTGCCCGCCGCTGCTACCTGCTGCCTGCTGACTCACTGCCAACTAACAACTACTGCCGACTGCAGACCGCAGACTGCCGACGATCCCCGCCGCCCACTATTCCACCAGCTCCAACCTCGCATACTGCAAAATCAGCGTCTTCTTCCCCGCCGTGTTGAACTGCACGATCGCGCGCGTGTGCTGGCCCATGTTCGAAACGAGCACGATCCGCCCCAAACCGAACTGCGGATGCCGCACGAGCTGACCCGGGCGAAATTGTCCTGCCAGGCGGTCGTTCTCGCTGTCCAGCCGCTCGCGATGCTCCTCATCGCGGTCCATCGGCAGGCCAGTCCGGTCGACCACTTCCAGCGCCTGCTGCGGCAGTTCGCTGAGGAATGGTGACGTGATCGTCCGATCGCGCAAGCCGCGAACGGTCCGATACGCGGCTTTGCTCAGATACAGCTTCTCCTGCGCCCGCGTGATCCCGACAAAGCACAGCCGCCGCTCTTCCTCGCGCTCGTCCTGGCTTTCGCGGGCGCGGCTGTGCGGCAGGATGCCTTCCTCCAGGCCGATCATCGCGACGACCGGGAACTCCAGCCCCTTGGCTGCGTGTAGCGTCATCAGCGTCACAGCGCCGCCGTTGCCCTTCATGTGATCGACGTCACTGACGAGGCTGATCGCCGCGACATAGTCCAGCAGTGTGCCGTTTTCATGCTCGGCATCGAACTCCGCGGCTGATGAGATCAGTTCATCGATGTTCTCCAGCGGGCCTTCGCCCTCGGCTTCGCGCTCGGCGCTTTCCTTGCGATACAGCGCCTCCAGGCCGCTTCGCTGCACGACATCTTCGACAATCTCCCGCACCGTTCGCTGCGGATGCAGCGTCTGCGTCGTCGGGCTGAACAGCGCCCCCTCGCCGGCTGGCGCTTCGTCGAATCCAGCCATGCGCCGCCAGTCGTCGATCAGTTTCACAAACGCCTCGACCGACTTGACCGCCCGGGCGCTGAGCCCCTGGATGCGCGCGGCGTTGCGCATGGCTTCGAACAGCGTGCAGCCGTTGGCGATCGCGCGCGTCTGCATCAGCTTGACGCTCGATGCGCCGATCCCGCGTGCGGGCGTGTTGATGATCCGCGTGAGGCTGACCTCGTCGGCTGGGTTGGTGATGACCTTCAGATACGCCATCACGTCCTTGATCTCGCGCCGGTTGTAGAACTCGACGCCGCGGGCGATCTGGTAGGGGATGCCGCTCTTGCGCAAGGCCTCTTCCATCACGCGCGACAGGGCGTTGATGCGATAGAAGATCGCCATGTCGTTCCAGTTGCGGTTGTTCACCTCCCGCTCGCGGCGAAGCTGCTGAGCCACCCAGTAGGCTTCGTCGTGCTCATCCTGGCACAGCGCCAACGTGGCTGGCGGGCCTTCGGGGTTCTCGGTCCACAGCCGCTTGTCCTTGCGCTGGGTGTTGTGGGCGATCAGGCCCGAGGCCAGCTCCAGAATCCGCTTGGTCGAGCGGTAGTTCTGCTCGAGCTTGACGACCGTCGCATCGGGATAGTCTCGCTCGAACTCGAGGATGTTGCGGATGTCAGCCCCGCGCCAGGCGTAAATCGACTGATCCGGATCGCCGACGACGCAGATGTTGCGATGCTTCATCGCCAGGGCGTGCGCCAGCATGTACTGCGCGTGGTTGGTGTCCTGGTATTCGTCGATCAGGATGTACTGGAAGCGCTCCTGCAGCTCCGCCAGCACCTGCGGATGATCGCGAAAGGCGATCACCGTCTTCATCAGCAGGTCGTCGAAGTCCACCGCCTGGTTGGCTTCGAGCATCTGCTGATACTTGCTGTAGACGCGCGCGACGTTCTTTTCATAGAAGCCGCCAGCCGCGGCGGCGTACTGCTGGGGGGTGATCAGCCTGTTCTTGGCGTCGCTGATGGCTGAGTGCATCTGCGCCGGCGGGAAGTTGGTGGCTGACATCTCCAGCGTCTTGAGCGCGTCCTTGACGAGCTTGGTCTGGTCAGCCGAGTCGTAGATCGTGAAGTTGGCGGGCAGGCCGATCTGGGCGTGGTAGTGGCGGAGGATCCGCAGGCACAGGGAGTGAAACGTACAGATCGTCGGCCAGGGCTGGTCCAGCCGCCCGAAATCCCGCGCCGGCCGGCCGGTGGCGGCAGCCACACGCTGCTTCATCTCCCCAGCCGCCTTGTTGGTGAAGGTGATCGCAAGGATCTGGTAGGCCGGAATGCCGATCGAGATCAGATACGCCACGCGCCGCGTGATCACGCGCGTCTTGCCGCTGCCGGCGCCGGCGATGATCAGCAGCGGGCCGTCGACGTGCGTCGCGGCCTGACGCTGCGGTTCGGTCAGGTCAGCCAGCAGATCCTCGCTGTTGGTCAACTGCATCCGGGCCATCATACAGGAATTGCCGCCGGAAAAACGCCCGCCGCCGGCAGGCCGTCCGCCATGAATTTCCCAAACCCGCCGCCGCCCGCCGCATTGGCAGGGCGGCCAGCAGGTCTATAATCTTCCGTTTCGACTTCGAGGAGAAAGGAAGAACATGCCCTGCCCCCATGGTGACCACGGCGAGGACTTCGATCACGATCACGATTCAGCCGATGACGTGAACTCCGACCTGCCCCCGGCAAAGGTGGACATCCCCCGCATTGAGCGGGCCGTCCGCGAAATCCTCATCGCCATCGGCGAAAACCCCGACCGCGAAGGCCTGATCGGCACGCCCAATCGCGTCGCCCGATCGTTTGCCGAGCTGATGGCCGGCCTGCACACCGACCCCAAGACCCACCTGCGCACCGTCTTCACCGAGCGCTATGACGAAATCGTGCTCTTGCGCGACATCCAGTTCCAGTCGCTGTGCGAGCATCACCTGCTGCCATTCACCGGCAGGGCGCACGTGGCGTATCTGCCAGCCGGGAAGGTCGTCGGCCTCAGCAAGCTGGCGCGCCTGGTCGAGGGCTTTGCCCGCCGGCCGCAGCTTCAGGAACGGCTGACCAGCCAGATCGCCGACGCCATCATGGAAGAGCTCAGCCCGCTGGGCGCCGGCTGCGTCATCGAAGCCACCCACACCTGCATGACCATCCGCGGCGCCAAGAAGCCGGGCAGCGTCATGGTCACCAGCGCCCTGCGCGGCTCGTTCCGCAAGAACCCCGCCACGCGGGCTGAGGTGCTGAGCCTCATCCACCCGACCAACGGCAAGCTGTGATTGGGAATCGACAGTGACTCCGCGCGACGCCTTCCTGTGGGGGTGCATGGCGATGCACCCCGCGACGGGGCAGGGCGATCGCCATCACAACGCCAACCGCCACGCAAAGGGCACATTGCCATGTGCTCCTATACGTCGGTTGCACGGGCAGCATGTTCCATGTGGCGGGTAGATATCGACCGTGCGGTGGATGTCAGCAAACCAAACGCGACACGCCACACCCCCGTTTGTCGCTCCGTCGCTTTCATCACCGCGACATCGCCAACGACGGATTCATCGCCTGTCCGAGCTCGCCGGAATCGGGGTCGATCCGCAGCGTGCCGGTGTCGCGGAGGAACTGCAGGACCGACACCTGCAGCGACGCCTCCGCTTCCTCGTAGTCGTCCTGGGCTTCCAGCAGCGACTGCTGGGCTTCGACGACGTCGCGGGCGTCGGAAGCGCCCTGGCGCAGCAGCTCGTTCGAGTAATCCAGCCGCCGCTGGGCCAGCGCGATCCCCGCGGCTGCGATCCGCAGACGCATCTGGGCCGACTGGATCTCACGCAGCGCGTCGCGCGCGTCGATGCCGATCCGCTCCTGCACTTCTTCGTAATTCCGTTGAGACCGCTGGAGATTGATCAGCGACCGCCGATAGGCGTTGCGCTCTTCCAGCCGATCCAGCGGCCAGTCGAGCGTCACGCCCGCACTGTAGCTGGTGGTCCGATCGTCCAGCCGCCGGGCGGGGGTGTCGTCGAGATTCCGCAGACTGACCGATCCGCTCAGGTCCAGATCCGGCAACAGGCCGTTCTGCGCGATCTGCACGGCCCGCTGGGCGTCTTCGATGCGATCGCGTGCCGTCTGCAGGTCCAGCCGATACCGCTTGGCCAGATCAACCACATCCGCCAGCGGCAGATTCGGCACATCCACCTGCAGGGAAACGGGGATGATTTCCAGCTCTTCCTCGATCGGCATGCCGATCAGCAGCTTGAACTGGTCAAGCTGCGTGCGATAGCTGTCCTGAGCTGACACCAGCAACCGCTCGGCACGCAGCAACGCCTGCGTCGATCGCTGCACTTCCAGAAAGCGGATGCGCCCGGCTTCGTACAACGCCTGTGTGCGCCGTGTCAGCTCGAGCAGGTTCGCATAGTTGTAGCGGCGGTTGGACAACCCCTTCTGGGCGGTGCGAAGGCGGAAATAACTGTTGGCGATCTGCACCAGCAGGTCGCGGCGGAAGTTTTCGAAATCGCGGATCTGATAGATCAGCTCGCGCTCGGCCTGGATCAGCGGCTCGAGATTGGTCCAGCCGGCTCCGCGCAGCAGGGGGATGGCGCCGCGGATGACGGCTTCGGCCGATTCGCCGCTCGACGCCTCGCCGCTGAGCGCCGAGACGAAATCGACCAGCGCCTCGGCCACGATCTCGCCGCCGTACGGCAACTGCTGGCGGACACCGACAGATTGCGTCACCGCCAGCGCCGATCGGTAGTTGACGTCGTCATCGCGCCCGCCCGTGAAGCCCACGCGCGTGCGCGCAAATGGCCGCGGCGAAAACAGATGCCGCTCGAGCGTCACATCCAAGGTCGCCAGGTAGAGATCTTCCAGCCGCGTCTGGTAGGTGCGGCTGTGCTGGACGGCATAGCGCATCGCGCCAAACAGATCGAGCTGGCGGACCTGGTCGCCCGGCGCCGGGGGGCCGTAGCGATAGCGCGCGGCTTCGCGGTCGAGCTCGGCTTGCAGGCCGAACAAATCGACCTGCTCGGCCTGGACGTCCATGCCGTCGATCAGCGGTTCTTCCGGTCCGAGGACCGACCAGGGCAGGTATTCGTCGATGGGGGCCAGCGGCGGGGGGGCTGGCGGCGGCAGGTGCGTTACAGGGATCTTGCGATACGCTTCGCGCGGCGGCCGGGCAACCGGCTCGCCGTCGGTCTGCAGGTCCGTCTTCGGCTGATAGTCCAGCACGCCTTCCTTGCGTTCAGCAAGGATCTGCTGGACCTGCCGGTCTGCCGATCGCTGGTAGGCTTCGGGGGTACACCCGACAGCCAGCGCGATCAGAACAATAAGCGGCTTGCATTTGCCCACGGTCCAGAACCCAACGTTGGCTGACGTGGCACGGGCCCAGGTGCCCGTGTGTTCGACCGATCATCACGGGCAAACTTGCCCGCACCACGCATAATCTACGGTCTTTTCAGGGGTTACCGCGAATCGCGGTCCGTCGCACGCCATGGCCCATGGCTGGCATTGTCCCATGCAGCCCTTAGCTGGCCACCGCCTGTGGTTCGACTTCCACCCGCGTGAACTGATCGAGGTTCAGCGTCACCAGCTCGCCGTCGTCCTTGCGGATCAGCAAACGGTCCAGCCAGAGCTTGTCGTTGCGCGAATGGGCATACCAGCTTCCGGTCGGCCGCTGCTCATATCGCACGACCGTCCCGCGGACCTCTGTCGGCAGGGCGTAATGGCGTGCCGCAATCTGCTGCACCACGCGCACTCGCGCGCCCGGCTGAAGCTTCTGGGCCAAATCACTCGTCTCGCTCATATCCACCCGATCATACCCGCCGCCGTCCCCCCATACCACTGCCGCCACCGCTTGGGCGTCCGCGCAAAGCATCCCAAGAACACAAAGACCTCAAAGACATGCTCAAAACCCCACGGAGCTGTGACTGTGACGGACGGCAGGGGTGCATGGCAATGCACCCCGGGATGGGTAGGGCGAACGCCGTCATGACGTCAGCCGCCATTGACGGGGCACACTGCCATGTGCCCCCATAGGGCGGTATCCCGCCTTCCCCTTCGTCGCTCCGTGGCTCCGCCGCTTGCCCGTCAGAAATCCCCCACCGCATCGCTCGTCAGCGACAGGTAATTCCGCAGCTCTTCCGTGCTGAGGTTCGTCAGCCATTCATCGCCCGTCGTCACGATGCGGTCGGCCAATGCCACCTTGTCCGTCAGCAGTTTGTCGATCCGTTCCTCCATCGTGCCGACGCAGATGAACTTGTGCACCTGCACCTTGCGCGTCTGGCCGATGCGATAGGCACGATCCGTCGCCTGCGACTCGACAGCCGGGTTCCACCACCGATCGAAGTGGAACACGTGATTGGCGGCTGTGAGGTTCAACCCCAGCCCGCCAGCCCGCAGCGACAGGATGAAAATCCGCGAATCACCCGCCTGGAACCGCTCGATCAGCTCGTCGCGCGCCTTGGCCGGCGTACCGCCGTGCAGGAACAGCGGCTCATGCTTCAGCCGATCCCTGATCGCCTGCTGGAAGATGTGGCCCATCTGGCGATACTGCGTAAACACCAGCGCCGCATCGCCGACATCCAGCACTTCTTCCAGCATCTCGATCAGCCGCTCGACCTTGCCGCTGCGGCCGTCAATCGGACCGTCATCCTTGAGCAGCAGCAGGGGATGATCGCACACCTGCTTCAGCCGCGTCAGTGCCGCCAGGATCAGCCCGCGCCGGCGGATGCCCGTCGCGGCGTCGATCTGCGTCAGCATCTCGGCTGTGATCCGTTCATACATGCCGGCCTGCTCGGGCGTGAGGTTGCAGAAGATCTTCTGCTCCATCTTCTCGGGCAGCTCGCCGGCGATCTGCGGATCAGTCTTCGTCCGGCGAAGGACAAATGGCTTGATCATCCGCCGAAGCTGCTGGGCCCGCTCGCTGTCGCCGAGCTTCTCGATCGGCACAGCGAAGCGTTCGCGGAACTCCGCCGGCGACCCGAGCAATCCGGGGTTCAGCAGATCCATGATCGACCACAGCTCCGACAGGTGATTCTCGATCGGCGTGCCGGTCATGGCGACGCGACGCTGAGCCGGGATCGAGCGGATCGCCTGTGTGCTGGCGGCTGATGGATTCTTGATCTTCTGCGCCTCGTCGAGCACGACGCGTCGCCACACACCGCGCGACAGCGTCTCGGCATCGCGATGCGCCAACGAGTAGCTGGTGATCACGATGTCATGCTTCATCGCCTCAGCCGCCAGCGCTTCGCCCTGCAGGCGATCGGGGCCGTGATGCACCATCACCTTCAGCGACGGCGCGAATCGCTGCAGCTCGCGCGTCCAGTTCCCCACGACGCTGGTCGGGGCAAACAGCAGCGTCGGCGCGACCGCGGGCGTCTGATCGCCGGCGGCGCCGTCGCTGCCCGATTCAATGCCGTAGCGCTCATGCAGCAGCAGGGCGATGAGTTGGATCGTCTTGCCCAGGCCCATGTCATCGGCCAGGCAGGCGCCGATGCCCAGCCGATCCAGGAACGCCAGCCACTGCAAGCCACGCTTCTGGTACGGCCGAAGCTGTCCCTGAAACGTCGGCGGCTGGTCCAGCGCCTCCAGCGATCCTGGCGACTGTCGCAGCAGGTGATCAATCCAGTCGACACCCGCCAGCCCCAACACGGGCAGCCCCGTGTCGTTGCGCGTCGCGCCGTAGGCGCTGGCAAATGCCTCGGCGAGGGTGATCCGGCCCCTGGGCTTGCGATCGAGGTACGCCAGCGCCCGCTGAGCCGCGTCGGGTTCGAGATGGATCCACTGCCCGCGATACTTCACCAGCGGCGTGTTTCGGGCCGCCAGTTCGCGGAACTCATCGACGCTGAGCGTCAGGTCGCCCACGGCGATCTGCCAGTCGAACTGCAGCAACTGGTCGAGGCCCAGCCCGCCGGCTGACACCGCGCCGCTGGAGCGGCCGCGGCCGTTGCCCGACGTCTCCAGCACAGACTCCTCGCCTTCGACCGGATCGACGCGCAGCAGCAAGCCGATCTCGCGATCGCGCTGCATCGTCCAGTCCGGCAGGCGCACGCCGAATCCATGCTCCTGCAGCAGCGGGCCCCATTGGCGGATGAACACATGCGCATCGAGCGTCGACAGCAGCAGCTCATCGGGCGTGCCCGTCTCGATGGCAGTCTGCACCAGCGGGAAGACATCCGCTGCCCGCGAGAGCTCGGTCGTCAGCCGCTGGCGGCGCGCCGCGACCGTTCGACCGAGAATCCCGGCTGGATGCTCCTTCCACAGCTCCGCCGCCGGTACGACCACGTCGTCCTCCATCGACTCCAGCAGGAAGCGAAGACGCCAGCTCTGCGATTTCGGACTGCGTGTTTCGGATTGTGGAGGCGAGGCTGGGTCGCCGTCGCCGTTCGGCGAGGGGCTGAAGGGATCGCGCTGATCGTCGTCGTCATCCGGTTCGATCAGCTCAAATGCCAGGCGCATGCTGGCATCGGCGGGCGTGTCATCGAGGCGCCCGATCCATGTGCGCGTCTGCTCCGCCAGCTCGTTGAGTTCTTCGACATCGCCGCGAATCTGGCGATTCGATCCCAGCAGCGCCGACAGCCAGCGGACCTCCGGCGGCGAGAGGGCCTCAGCCGCCTTCTCGTGCGCGCGGTTGAAGAACGGATCGATCGAGACATCGCGACGGATCAGCGCATCCGCGGCAGTGTGCAGGAAGGTTTCGACGAGGCGATGCGGATGGCGAAGTTCCGGCTCGACATCGGCGATCGCCATGCAGACCGGGGGCATGGCTGCAGCGAACTGCTCCAGGGCGTCGGCGTCACGCTCGCCGGTCACCAGCAGCCGCCAGTGGGCGACGTACTGCCCATGCTGCGCAACCGCGATCTCGGGGAAAAACTGCTGAGCCGCCAGGCGATCGACCACAAACCGCGCCAGCCGCTGCCAATATCGCACCGAATCGCCGCACCCTTCGGGCAGGGGATCGATGAGGTTCACCAGCAGATCGACGGCTTCGGTCGGGCCGAGGCGAAGGGCGGGCACGACGTACGGCGCCAGCGCCGCGACGGCGACACTGTTCTCAACCGTGGGTCCGCGTCCGCCCGGCGGCAGGGGGCCAAGTTCGTCGGCGGGCAGCAGGAGGGTCAGCGTGTCGGCTGCGGCCACCGAGCCGATCAGTGCGTCTGTGCAGATGTCCCCCAGCAGCGCCCGCAGGGCGTCGGGCGTCTGGGCTGTGGGATGGGGCAACGCCTGCCCGTCCGCCGCAGCCGGCGCAGGGTCGCTTCCTGCTGCCCCGCAGGCCCACAGGTACAAGGAAGAACAATGCCAGATCGCTTGCAGGTACATCAGCTCGTATTCGCCCGTTGCCCATCTCGCACCACCCGGCGCGGGGCGAATCGAACAGCATACGGCATGCAGGGCCGTTTGATAAGACGCCGCGGCTGCCATCAGCCCACATCCCTGCCCGTTACCCGTGCCCCCCAACGCGCGCAAAAAAGCACGCGGCCCGGGCGCGTATCCCGTAGCCGCGTGCAAGTTCTATCAGCCAAAGAGGCTTAGGCCTGACGGCGCCGCCGCAGCAGGCCGAGCATTCCCACGCCAAGCAGGCTCAGCGTTGCCGGCTCGGGCACCACCGCCAGAGCATCGGTGTACTTATTGTCGTTGTCCTGGACGGTGACGATCACCAGATCGCCCACGCCGGGCAGCAGACCATCAAAGTCCGGCACCAGGCGCTGCATCAGCGACACGTTCAGCAGGAACTCAAAAGCCGCGGCATGCTTGCCGTCTTCGTCGTAGGTCCAGATCATGCGGGCCACGCGGTCGCTGATCGTGCCCAGATACCATTCGAGGTGACTGGGCTTCTCCACAGGAAGCAGCGTGCCGGCATCGCCATCCAGTGTGTAGTCCGACACCTGCTCGGGATGGGTGGAGGCCTTCAGGTAGGCGGACGTCCTCACGAGCACGGTGCCGCCGCCATCGCCTCCGCTGCCGCTGCCGTTGCCGCCGCCCGGCGCCACCGTGCTGGGGGACCAGGTCGCGGCGGACGTGCCGAACTTGACCTGCAGCTTCTGGCCGTTGGGGTCCAGCAGCCCGTTGATCCCCGTGATGGGGGTGCCCCAACCGGCCTCATCGCTGGTAATTGTCGTGAACTTAGCGCCGGCACCCAACACCAGGTCGCCGGCCTGCCAGGAGAATTCCCCGTCGTCGATCTCCAGATCCGAACCGCTGGTGACCGTCAGGGCAGTGGTGTAAACGTCGAACGAGAAGTTCGCATCACCCCGGACATAAACCCCCGGCTGCAACGAGTTACCGAAATTGGTCCATCCATCAATCGACGGATCACCCGTAACCGCAGCCGCATTGGCCGCTGCACAGCCAATGCCCAACGCCAGCGCTCCGGCGAGCGCGCACTTCAAGCTGGTCTTTTGACTCTCTCCCGTGTTCGGGTGCAGGCGCACCCATGATGTCAACAGCCTGCCGCCCCTCGCGGCAGGGTTTCTCTCTCAATC
>CALEKX010000163.1 GCA_937904525.1 uncultured Phycisphaerales bacterium | reverse complement strand
AGCCAACTCAACCAACAGCAGGTATAGGTGACAACTTCTGATCAGGACTTGACAATCGCTGCCAACCGCCACCTGCCGATCCCCTTCAGCCTGTAGGGGCGGATGGCAATCCGCCCCGGGCGCGCGGATCGCGTCAGGAATACCCGGGCGCATCGCCATTTGCCCCTACATGAACCCTTCGTCGCTTCGTCGCGCTTGCCCCAATGGCATCGTCACCGCCGGCACGGTACAACCATCACCGTGACCACGCCCGATCCAACCGAATCCAGCCAGCCGCCGGAGTCCTGGCGCCGTTACAAGGTGACGGTCGCCTACCGCGGCACGCGCTATCACGGCTGGCAGGAGCAGGGGGTGCCTGAGACGTACAAGGGCACGCCGCTGGAAGACGGCGGCATCCCGACGGTACAGGAGATCCTGCGCCGCGCGCTGGTGGAGGTGGTGCGGCATCCGGTGTCGCTGACCGGATCCTCGCGCACCGATGCCGGCGTGCATGCCAAGGGGCAGGTGGCGCATTTCGACACCTTCCGCACACAGATCCCGATCGACGGCCTGTGCCGGGCCGTCAATGCCCGCCTGCCGGAGGACATCGTCGTCCGCCGCATCGAGCCGGTCGACGCGTCGTTCGATGCCGTCCGCTCGACCGTCTCCAAGCGCTACCAGTACCTGATCTGGAACGCGCCCCAGCGGAACTGCTTCATCCCCGACCTCTGCTGGCACCGCTGGCAGCGGCTGGACATCGATGCGATGCGCCAAGCCGCCGCACTGCTGATCGGCGAGCATGACTTCGCCAGCTTCGCCAAGCCCGGTCACGGGCGCGAATCGACGATCCGCACCGTGCTCGCCTGCGACGTCTCCGCCCGCGGGCCGCGCGTGGTGATCGGCGTCGAGGGAACCGGGTTCCTGTGGAACATGGTGCGGATCATCGTCGGCACGCTGGTCGAAGTCGGCCAGGGCCGCTACCCGCCGCAGCGCGTCGCGGAGATGCTGCAAGCCCATGACCGCACGCAAGCCGGCCCCACCGCGCCACCACAAGGCCTTTACCTGCAATGGATTCGCTTTGCGCAGTAAGGCCAGGGTCTTTGCGCCTCCCTCGCGTCTATCGCACTTTCGCGGTCGCCGCTCCTTCATCGTTCGCTACAGGCCGCACAAAGCGAAAACGCGCCAAAGTCGCACACAGATTTCCAGCACCATAAGCCTGATCGGCCTTGCCCGGTTTGACGGCGTATCGGATGTCTAACTCAGCCGGGCAAGCCGGTGCTGTGTGTCGGCTATGCCGGCAATGTTGTGCTTCCCTCCGACAGAAGGTGATGCCCAGTGTCGACTGATACCCTGACCCAACCCGCCATGACCCAGCATACGCTGCGCCTCTCCGTACCGCGCGCCAAGGCGATGCGCGAGATCCAGGCCGCGCTCAAGATCGGCCAGGCCATCGCGGATCAGCGGATCCGCGAGCGCCATGAGCTGGATCAGGCCCGCGCCGAGAAGCAGGAGTGGGTCCAGCGGACAACCGAACTGCTGACGCAACTGTTCAACAGCTCGCGCGTCGCCGATCGCTGCAACGACTGGACGGCGCGCATCCTGCCGGAGTATGCGCCGCTCGAGGCGTTTATCGATCTGTTCCATCAGGAGATGGAGCATCGCCTCAACCGGCTGCGTGCGGTTCTGCGCCGGCTGGATGATCTGCCCGATTCGCGAACCACCGTGCACGCGGCCGTGCCGGATGCCCCCGACGATCAGCCCGAATCGCCACAGCAAACACCCATGACCACCACGCTACCCCCTGTCGTGACACAACCTGCGCCCGCCCCGGCGCCGACGATGCCGGCTTCGGCTTCCCGCACGCTTTGTCTGCTGCTCAACTGCGGCGGCGAAGCGACGCTGGAGCAGTCGATCCGCACCTTCGCCCAGCAGCTTGGGCTGACCGTTCAGCCGATCGCGCGCGGCGAAGGGATCGCCGCGATGGAAGCGCTCGACCCGGATCGTCAGGCTGGCTTTGCGATCGTACTGGCCGGCGGGGGCGAGCAGACGATCGCCAACCATCTGTTTGAGCTGGGCTTCTGCACCGGCCGGCTGGGCGCGACGCGCGTCTGCGTGATGCATGACGGCGCCTCGACGTTCACAGCCCCGCAGGGCCTGAAGGCGCTGGCGGTCGATGGCAGCGAAGGGTGGCAGCTTCAACTGGCGCGCCTGCTGAAGCGCGCGGGTGTCGAGATCGATCTGAACCGGCTGCTGTGAAGCGCAGCCCGGTGGCATGCGCGTTCCCTGCGCTTTGCACGATCTGCCTATAAGTCTTTTCCCACCGTCTCCTGGGCGAAGCGAAGGACGACCATTTCGTGCGCAACGCACGTGCCACACTTCAATGGGCTGGCGGTGGTTCCCTGGTCATGGGCTGGCCGTGGGAATGCCACTGCCGCCAGGGCAGGCGCGTCGTCTTGCCGTCGCGCGTGGCGACGATCGTGGCTTGCGCGTCTTCCGGAGGCAGCGGATCGACGGCGACGGTCCAGGTGTGATCCTCGACCTGCGCCGCGATCTTTCGATCCGGCAACTCGATCACAACCTGCGAGCCGGGCGTGACTTCGCCGCGCAGCGTCCCGTCCCGCCGCGCCGTAACGATCACAAACGGCAAGCCATCGGCCAGGCTGCGGTTGTACGCCACCAAAGCCGCCAGCGGCTGATCCTCCAGCGGCGCCTGCGCCGGTCCCTCCGCCATTTCGCGCACCATCTCAGTCAGCGATCTGTCATCCAGATGCGCCGCAAACCCCTGCCCCCAGAACGACCCGTAGTTGCCATGGCAACCGCCGCAACGATCGTTGAAATAAGCGATTGGCGCAAACGCCCGCCGCTCAGCGGCAGGGGCCTCGGCTGGGGCGGTCGTCGCCGGTGGCTGCGCATCTTCGCGCACAGGCGTCTCCGCCAGCACAACGGCCAGCCACCCGCCTGTCATCAGTAGACCGACGATACCCATCCACAGCATTCGCATGGTCCGTGAGTGTGAATCCGCAGGGCGGAAATCGCAATCGGCAATCTGAAATCTGCGATTTGGGATCTCAAAATTGATCTGAAAGTTGAGCTTTGAGATTTCAGCGCTCAGATTCTCCCCTTTGATCCCCTCGCTTTCGCCAACGCCTCCCAGCGATTACCCTTCTGCAGTGGGCATGAAGATCGTTCACATCATCACGCGCCTGATCATCGGCGGGGCGCAGGAGAACACGCTGTTGTCCTGCGAAGGCCAGCACGATCGCGGCCACGAGGTGACGCTGATCACCGGCCCGGGCCTCGGCCCGGAGGGATCGCTGCTGGAGCGCGCCCGCAATTACGGCTATCGCGTGATCGTGCTGGACGAGATGCGCCGCGCGATCCATCCCGTGCTGGACTACCAGAGCTACACGAAGCTCATCCGCCTGCTGCGCGAGCTGAAACCGGACATCGTCCATACGCATTCCAGCAAAGCCGGCATCATCGGCCGCTGGGCCGCCTATCGGGCGCGCGTGCCGGTGATCATCCACACAATCCACGGCCTGGCTTTCACGGCATCGACTTCGCGCGCGGTCAACTGGGTCTACAAACAGCTCGAAAAGCGGACCGCGCCGATCACGACGAAGATCGTCTGCGTGGCCGACGCCATGGCCAGGCAATCCCTGCAAGCCGGGATTGGCCGGCCGGAGCAGTACGTCACCGTCTACAGCGGGATGGAGACGAAGGAGTTCGTCAATCCGCCCATCCCCCGCGCGGAAATGCGCCGCCGGCTTGGCATTGCCGATGAGCATGTGGTGATCGGGACGATCGCCCGCCTGTTCCACCTGAAGGGGCATGAAGACCTGCTGGAACTGGCGCCGCAGCTTTGCAGCCGTTACCCAAATTTGCGGTTCATGTGGGTCGGCGATGGCTCCCTGCGGAGCCTGTTTGAGCATTCCATCCAGCGGATGGGCCTGACCGACCGGTTCATCCTGACCGGCCTGGTCCCGCCGGCCCAGATCCCCAACTACGTCGGCGCGATGGACATCCTCGTGCATCCCTCGCGGCGGGAAGGACTTGCGCGCGCCTTGCCGCAGGGCAGCCTCGCCGGATGCCCCGTCATCTGCTATGACATCGACGGTAATGCCGAAGCCTTGCAGCATGAAAAGACCGGGTTTGTGATCCCTGCGTTTGATACGCAACAACTTGCGGACGCCATCAGCGTATTAATGACCGACCCCGAGCGTCGCGCCGCCATGGGCGCAGCCGGTCGAGCCTTTGCTCTGCAGCGGTTCGACACCCGCACCATGGTCGATGCGCTGGACGACGTGTACACCCGTGCGGCGCAGGGGTCGGGCCGTCGCGTCCCGCAACCCCGTGTATCGGAGCCCGAAGCATGACGCCGCACCCGCTGACACACCCCCCGCGCCGCTGGTGGACGTTGTCGATCCTGCTGGCCATCGCCGTGATCGCCTGGCCGCGCATCGCGCCGGCTGCCGGCGATCCATTGCCCCTGCAGGCTGCCATCGCACAGGACATCTTCCACCTCGACCGCGAGATCGCCGATCTGGTCATCCGCCGAGCCTCCGTGCCGCCGGCGCAGCGGGCGACCTTCGACCTCGACCTGGACCTGCGCATCATCCATCGCTGGATGTACGAGCAGCTCTCCCGCGCTGAAGATGCCGATCTGCAAGCCGCCCTTTGGGCGCGCATCCTGGCGATGGGCGAGGCGCGGCGACACCTGGATGACATCCGCCGCGCCGCCGGCGGCCAGGCATGGACGCGCACGCAATCCGAAGCCATGGTCCGCCTGCATCAGCTCAGCTTCAAGCTGCCCAACCTGCAGAGCATCGGTGAGCTGGACAAGCTGTCCGCCGACATCGGAAGTGCGATGCTCAACATCGCCTCGCCGACGCCGGTCAATCCCGTCACGCTGCCTGCCATGCGCCCGAAGCGCGAGACATCGCAGCGGCAGCAGACCAACCGCGAGCTGACGCTGTCTGAGCTGATTCAGGAGGCGCAAACGGCGCCGGTCGGTCCCGGGCTGCGCGTGCAACTGGTCAACATCGGCCGGCTGGCGCAGGAAGCTGCCGATGTCGATGCTGATTCGGAGGAGGCCACGCGTCTGACCCGCCTGCTGCGCGACGCGATGGGCATGGTGCGCGGGCTGGCGAGCAACACAGGCGTCTCGCCGGAGAACCGCCTGCAACTGGAAACTCAGTTGGCTGAGGCGTTGGCGCTCTCGTCCGATCCGCGGTTGAAGGAGATCGGCGCGGCGCGGATGGAAGTGTTGCGGCCATACCGCCAGACGCTGACGCGCATCGGCCAGCTTCAGCTCACGCCGGCGCTGCGGCAGCGCTTCGCGCCGGCGATGGCATGGGCATCAGCCAATCCATCCGATTCGGACAAGGTCTTCGACGCGCTGCAGGCTTATGTGGAGCTGTCGCAGCAGCGCGAGAAGCTGCCGAAAGAACCGCCGGTTGAGCCGTCGCTGCGCAAGAGCTTTGAGCAGATGTCGGCCGCCCTCGTCGAAAGCGACGAGGCCTTCCTGACAGCGGCTGCCAGCCTGACGGGCGGAGGCGGCGTGTTCGGCATGGGCCCGGATGAGCTGGTATCCGAAGCCAAACGCATGCGGCGGCTGGTCGAGTTGCTGGAGCTGGTAGGCGAAGCCCCGGCGACGATCAAACTGCTCGAAGGCTATCGCCCGCGTCCGATGGGCGGACTGGAGCGTCGCATGCAGGGACTGGCGATCGCGGTGGCGTCGCCGGCTGCCGTCGAGGCGCGCCACAACAACGAGCGGACCTTCCGAGCCGTTATGGAGCTCGGCCGCCTCGCCCGCACTTTGGAACAGAACTCCATGAGCTCACTGCCGCAACAGCAGGCCGCGCCGTACACGCAGGGCTACGCTCAGGGATTCGACCAGCGATGGCGGGCGATTGTGCAGGAGCAGGCGACGGTCGTCGCCAGCGGGCAGGAGATCAATCCCGATCGCCTAACAGAGCTGCGGCGCATGGCCGATCTGGTCGAAGCCGTGCGTGAAGCCATTACGCTCAGCGGCGACCCGGGCAATTGGGCGGCCCTGTCGCGCTGGGTGGACTGGACGATGACGCGGCGGCAGTTCGAATCGATCCTGACGCCGCTGCAGCAGCAGTTGGCATCGGCTGTGCGTGCCGCAGCCGAAGGCACAAATCACGACAGCGCCGAGCTGCAGCGCCTGCGGGCACGCTACAATCCGATCGTGGCGTTTGTCCGCCGTGCGCACAGCCGCGGCGAGCAGTGTGCCGAGCTGCCCGACGGCATGACCGGCGCGGCTGCCAAGCTGGTCACACCCCTGGCCTCCGTGGGTGAACCCGAGCGTTTCGCCGGCCTGGCGGCGCTGGTGTGGATGCATGGAGATGTCGAGCAAGCCGACGCGGCGCTGCGCGCGATGGCGGCTCGCGTCGCGCCGGCGGTGGGGATGCGCTATCGCGAGGGCGGCCGCCGCGGCGGGCGATGAGCGAACTTTCCTGGAGCATGACAGATGGCGACGATTCTGGTGGTTGGCCCGCATCCCGATGACCAGGAACTGGGCATGGGCGGGTCGATTGTGAAGCTGGCGCGGCAGGGGCATCGCGTGCACCTGCTGGATGTGACCAACGGCGAACCGACCCCGCGCGGCTCGCCCGAAATCCGAGCCCGCGAAGCCGCCGCGGCTGCGAAGATCATGGGCGTCGAGCGCACGCTGCTGGGCCTGCCCAATCGCTTCGTGGAACACACGATCGAAAACCGCCACAAGATGGCAGCCGCCTATCGCCAGATCCGACCGGACTGGATCTTCCTGCCGTATCCGATCGACGCGCATCCCGATCACGTCGCCGTCACGCGCATCGGCGAAGACGCACGCTTCGACGCCAAGCTCACGAAGATGCCCAGCATCCCCGGCGAACCGTGCTATCCCAAGCGCATCATCTACTACTTCTGCACACACCTGCGCATGGATTTCAAGCCGACGTTCTGCCTGGACATCAGTGACACGATCGACATCAAGCTGCAAGCCATCCGCGCGTATGAGTCGCAGATGGTGCAGATCAACTCGGATGTCCCGGAGATGGTCAAGACGATGAACGGCTACTTCGGCGGCAGGATCGGCACGAAGTACGCCGAGCCGTTCTTCACGTATGAGGCGCTGGGGTTTGGGGGCCTCGATCAGTTGATCTGATTGGCGTTTTGTTGTTTGGTGTTTTGTGTCTTGAGCTGGTCCTGCCTACTGCCTACTACCCAAGATATTTGAGGACAAAATCCGCATGGCGGCGGGTGGCGCCTTGTTGGGTGCGGACGACTTCCTGGGCGCGCTGGCCGGTGGTTTGGGCGGCGGGCGGGTCTTTGAGAAAGCGACGGACAGCCGATTCGAGGGCGTCGGCTGAGTCGACCTCGACGATCGCATCGGCTGCGCGGAACTTCCGCATCGCGTCGGCGAAGTTGTGCGTGTAGGGGCCCACGATGACCGGCTTGGCGAGCGCAGCCGGTTCAATCATGTCGCTGCCATGCTGACGATGCCCCAGATCGACCAGCGTCCTGCCGACAAAGACGACATCCGCCAGGCTGTAGAACTTCCGCAGCTCGCCCATCGTGTCGCCCAGGACGACGGGCGGCGGAGATTGCGGATTGCGGATTGCGGATTGCGGATTGTCACTGCCTACCGCCCACTGCCCACTGCCTGCTTCGCCACCGCTGCCTGCCGCCTGCTGCCGGCTGCCTGCCGTCTCCGACCGGCGAACGCATGTGAACCCCGCGTCGACGATCAGCTTCGCGACCTCATCGAACCGCTCCGGTTTCCGCGGGATGATCGCCAGTTGCAGCGTCGGGAAGTTAACCAGCAGGCGGCGATAGACCTCCAGCACGATCGATTCTTCGCCCGGACCTGTGGATCCGCAGATCCAGACCGGCCCAGCCGAGCGGTCGATGCCTACCTCGGCTGCCAGTTGGGCGTCGCCGTCAATGCGATCAGCCACAGTGGCGGTGTCGAACTTCATCGTGCCGGTGATATGGATGCGATCGGGCGGAGCGCCGAGCGACCTGAACTGCTCAGCGAAGGCTTCGTCCTGCACGCACAGCTCAGCGAGCTGTCGCAACATCGGGCGGACGAGGACCGCGCCGCGGCGATAGTTGCGGTAGCTGGAGGGAGTGATCCGGCCGTTGACGAGGATCACCGGAATGCCGCGCTTCTTGCAGTGCGCCAGGAAGTTGGGCCAGATCTCCAGCTCGATGAGCACGACGACGGACGGCCGAAGCTGGTCGAGCACGCGGCTGATCGCGCACGAGAAATCGAGCGGATAGCGGATGAGCGTGACATCGGCCTGATTGCCGTAGAGCTGCAGGCCGCGCTCATAGCCGGTCTGCGTGGTCGTGGTGACGACAAACTGCAGGCCCGGCCGATCCGCCCGCAGCAGGTCGATCAGCGCCCGCGTCGCGTTGATCTCGCCCAGGCTGACGGCATGGATCAGCACCGCCGGCCTGGCCAGGTCGCGCCGCGACAGGTCGATCCCGCGCCCCATCCGCTGGCGAAAGGCCGACAGCACCTTCCGCCGCGCCGAAGGCTTGATCAACCAAAACGGCGCCGACACCCCGACGCCAAGACCATAGGCAAGGTCGAATCCGTTCATCGAAGTACGTCCGCCCATCTCATGAAGCGATGTCCTTGAGATACGTTAACGCCTCGGAGGGATCGCTGATAACTCGGCACTTGTATGTCTGATCGAGATGAAACGGACCGCGTGTAAGCGTGTCGCGCAATCCCCTCTCCGTGAAGAACGCGTCGCAGTATGGAAGCGCTGCCGTAGCGTGTTGATGGTCCATCAGATCATTGGGGTCGTGTGGACGACGCATCCAACGGTTGGTTGCGTGGATCACTCCCATAATATGGTACTGCGGAAAGCCCTTCGTGATCCTGCCCATCTTCAATCCCGTAGTGATGATACACGCAAGCGACACAGCTAAATCTGCGGGTGACGCCTCCGGACCAAGTGGTGTTCGGACACCTTGTCGGAAGAGGTCTTGAGCGAAATCCACGATCTCCCGTGCAATGATGTCTGTCATGTTGCCGACTTCGATAGTATAGACCGATTTCAGACTGCGAAGACTCTCACGTGTCCAGTTCGACATTAGATTCTGTATGAGAGTGTGCAGCTCATCCGAAGTCGGTTTGACCCACCCTATCGTCCCCTCAATCAGATCGGAGAACCGCATAAACTGGGTCATGCGCAGCCAGCGCTTTTGTAAGAAACGGTTTAGGTCTGACGGAAGATTAGGGCTATCGGGATGCGGCATCCCCGCGACGTGCGAGACCGGTGCCCAGATGAACCGATCCGGTGGTGGCAATGTCTGATCGCCAAGTAACTCTGTCCAGACGAAGTGACTGAGCTGAAGAGTGATCCGCGCGAGCTGCTCTACAATGCAGACCCCGCCGCAAAGCTGGTCAATCACCAAGGCTGTTCGCTGGCGCGATGCTGAATCTTGCTTTAGGACTTCCCGATAGACGGGGTACGATACTGGACATAGAACGCGCCCCGACCGCACGAGCTGGATACGGTGTTCCCACAGGTCAGCATATATAGGGCGGGCAGGCTGGCCCAAAGCTGCGTCTCGCAGCCAGATCCAATAGTTCATGTCCAGGTAGATGCGGTGACGGGTTAGGACGCTTTCCGCAACACGCCTTCGCATGGCCCGCCGGTACATGTCGACATCCACTGCCGGATCAGCCACTAACGGGTCCATCCCCGCGGATTCTTCCTCCGCCGATACCCGCTCTAATCGCCGAAGCATCGCGGGCGAAAGCTCAGCGTCGGCAGTCGGGATATCCTCGCTGGACGTCTCAGTTGGCACAGCATCGATTGTCCTTCTCCACTGCTCCCGCTGCAACTGACACCGATTTGTGGGCCGGCACGTGCCCCTTTGCATTCTCCATCACAGCGCATACAGTATTGGTCATCATGCAGGTACCTTTCCTTGCCCAGCAATTGACCGAACATCAGAACACCTGGCTGCCGGTGCTGATTCTCCTGGTCATGGGGATCGGCTTCGGGATCGTGAACATCGCGGTCTCGCTGCTGGTCGGCCCGCGCCGGACCGGTCCGGGGAAGGAGACGACGTACGAGAGCGGCATGGTGCCGGTCGGCGACACCCGCCGCCGCTTCAACGTCAAGTTCTACCTGGTCGCGATCACGTTCGTCGTCTTCGACGTCGAAGTGGTGTTCCTGTACCCCTGGGCGGTGGCATTCCCCAATGCTCTGGCCGATTCGAGCAGCGTGCTGGGCCTGCCCCTGTCTGCCACGATCCTGCTGGTGAGCATGCTGGTGTTCATCGGCGTTATCCTGGTCGGATACGTCTATGAGTGGGGCAAGGGCGTGTTCAGTTGGGATTGAGTCCAGCGGCAACAACAAGATTGCGAAAACAACGCGGGTTTCCAGCCCGCGTTTTTCTTTGGAGAGATCCGGCAGGCAATAGCCTGCCCTACGCGCTCCTTTGTGGCACGGGCGTCCCCGCAGGTGTCCGCCAATGCACGTCCGGGACGGCCGCGCCACCGGCACCTTGTGAGAACGCGCCGCAACAATACACTGCTGGCCGTGCCGATCGATTTTTCTCCGTACCAAGCCGTTCTGCTCGACCTCGATGGAACGATCTTCCATGAAGAGCACGCCCTGCCCGGCGCGATCGAGACGATCCGCCGCCTGCAGGCTGAGGGCCGCAAGTTCGCCTGCCTGAGCAATTCCACGACAAGCCCGCTCCGCATCGCTCTGCGCCTCCAGCGGATGGGTGTGGAGGTCGATCCCGATCAGATCTACACAGCCGCCGCAGCCGCGGCTGACTACGTGCTGGAGCGCGTGGCCACCGATCACCCGGGCGTACGGCCGCGCGTCTACAACCTCGCGACCGAGGGCGTGCATGACATGCTCGACACGCTGGTCGACTGGGTGCAGACGCCGGGCGAACCCTGCCATGCCGTCATCGTCGGCACGCCCACGGGCGTCTATGCCACCGAAGAGCGCCAGCGGACGGCGCTGATGCTGTTGCGGCACGGGGCACTGCTGATCGGCATCTGCGCCGATCGCGTCTACCCCAGCCCGCGCGGCCTGGAGTTTGGATCCGGGGCGCTGTCGTCCATGCTGGCCTATGCCGCCAACACCGAGCCGATCTTCGCCGGCAAGCCCAAGCCAATCTTCTTTCAGAAGCTTTGCCAGCGGCTTGGCGTCGATCCCGCCTGGTGTGTGCTGATCGGCGACAACCTCGAAAGCGACATCATGGGCGCCAAAGGCGTCGGCATGCGGACGATCCTCACCCTCACCGGCGTCACCCGCCGCCGCGATCTGCTCAACCTCCCCCCGCAAGCCCAGCCGGATCTGGTCGTCGAAGATCTGACGGAAGTGGCGTAAACACGCTGTCCACTATGGCACGCGCCCACGCCAAGAAACTCAAGATGATCCACGAATTGACACGAATGACCGTGAATTGAAACAGCATTCGTGAAGATTCGTGTCCATTCGTGGACCATCATGGTCCGTTACCCTTCCTGATGCTCGGCAGTACAATCGCTGCTGGCATGACGGAAACACAGGCGCCGGCCGACGGCACGGGACTGGTTGCACTCGATCCGCTGCTGAAGAACTACCTTCAGCCGCTGCGCGAGCGCTACAGCTACTACCAGACCGTCCGGCGCAAATTCGATGAGACCGGCGGCCTGCTGGGGCAGATCAGCCAGGGGCATCACTACTTCGGCTTCAATCGCGGCGAGCTGTATGGCAAGCCGGGGGTGTGGTACCGCGAATGGGCGCCGCATGCGCTGCAGCTTCGGCTGATCGGGGACTTCAACGACTGGGATCGCTTCGGCAATCCGATGGTGCGCGACCAGTATGGCGTGTGGTCGCTGTTTCTGCCGGATGAGAAGTATGCCGATCGGCTGGTGCACGGCTCGCTGGTGAAGGTGCATGTCGTGGCTGAGAACGGCATGTCGATGGACCGCATCCCAGCCTACATCCGGCGCGTGGTCCAGGTGCCGCATGCGGGGATGCAGTTCATCGGCCAGTACTGGAACCCGCCGCAGCCGTATGTCTGGCAGCATCCACGGCCGCGCCTGCCCGCCGGTGAGGGGTTGCGCATCTACGAAGCGCACGTCGGCATGAGCAGCGAGGAGGGGAAGGTCTCAACCTATGCCGAGTTCACCCGGAATATCCTGCCGCGCATCAAGCGGCTGGGCTACAACGCCATACAGCTCATGGCGATCCAGGAACACCCGTACTACGGGTCGTTTGGCTACCACGTCAGCAACTTCTACGCGCCGTCGTCGCGTTTCGGCGAGCCGGAAGATCTGAAGCGCCTGATCGACACCGCCCATGGCATGGGGCTGCTGGTGATCATGGATCTGGTGCATTCCCATGCCGTGAAGAACACGCACGAGGGGCTGAATCTGTTTGACGGCACGGAGTTCCAGTATTTCCACGAAGGCCCGCGCGGCCATCATCAGGCGTGGGATTCCAAGCTTTTCAACTATGGCCGCTATGAGGTGCAGCGGTTTCTGCTGAGCAACTGCCGCTACTGGCTGGAGGAGTTCAATTTCGACGGCTTCCGCTTCGACGGCGTGACCAGCATGATCTACCTCGATCACGGCCTGGGCAAGTCGTTTACCAGCTACGACGACTACTTCGGCGCCAACATCGATCGCGACGCATTGGCCTATCTGCAGCTTGCCAACGAGCTGATCCACGAGCTTCGCCCCGACGCGATCACGATCGCCGAGGATGTATCGGGCATGGTGGGCATGGCCCGGCCCGTGGCCGAAGGGGGGATCGGCTTCGACTATCGCCTGGCGATGGGCGTGCCGGATTACTGGATCAAGGTGCTCAAGGAGCGGAAGGACGAGCAGTGGGATCTGGGGGAATTGTACTACACGCTGCTGAACCGCCGCCGCGGCGAGAAGCACGTCGGCTATGCCGAGTCGCATGATCAGGCGCTGGTCGGCGACAAGACGATCGCCTTCTGGCTGATGGATCAGGAGATGTACTGGCACATGTCCCGCTTCAGCCAGTCGCTGGTGATCGACCGGGGCATCGCGCTGCACAAACTAATCCGTCTGATCACCTTCAGCCTCGCGGGCGAAGGGTATCTGAACTTCATGGGCAATGAGTTCGGCCACCCGGAGTGGATCGATTTCCCGCGCGAGGGGAACAACTACTCGTATCACTACTGCCGGCGGCAGTGGAGCCTGGCGGATGATCCCAACCTGCGCTACGGCGGCTTGCAGGAGTTCGACGTCGCAATGCATCAGCTCGATCGCGACTATCACATCCTCACCAGCCCGCTGATCGAGCAGCTCTGGATCCACGAGCAGGACAAGCAACTGGTCTATCGGCGCGGGCCGCTGGTGTTCGTCTTCAACTTCCACCCGACGCGCAGCTACTCGGATTGGCGCATTCCCGTGCCCGAGCCGGTGGACTATCGGTTGGTGCTCAACAGTGAAGCCCAGCGTTTCTCCGGTCCGGGCCTGGTGCAGGAGCCGATGGTCTTCCCCTGGCAGAACGTGCCGCACGCCGGGCGGACGCAGAGCATTCAGATCTACGTCCCGGCCCGCAGCGCGCAGGTGCTGGCCGCCGCGCCGCGGCCGACATTTATGCCCGCCCGGGACAACCCGCCCGGCGTCACAGGACCAAGCCGGTCCTGATTCGCGCCTCGCTCGATGTACTCTCCCACCCGCCCGGCTATCGTGCAGGCGACACGGATCCGCCGGGAGCTGCCGCCTTGGCCATCGCATTCGACATCGACGGCTGGGAGACCATCCGCAACACCTACAACCGCTGGTGGAATCACGCGCTCGATCGGCCGATCATCCCGATCACGCTGACCGGCTTCGATCCCGGCCGGCCGATGCCCGACGCGCCGCTGCTGTCGCAGAAGACCTGTGCCGATCTGACCATCCCCGTTGACGCGCTGGTCGATCGCCTCGACTGGGAGCTGTCGACCCAGCGGTATCTGGGCGACGCCTTCCCCTGGATCAACATGCACACCTTCGGCCCGGGCGTGCTGGCTGCCATGCTCGGAGCGAAGCTCGACAACTCCACCGGCGGCGTGTGGTTCCATCCGCCAGCCGACATCCCCATCACCGATCTCCACCTGGAGTATGACCCGGACAACATCTGGCTATGCCGCATCCGCGACCTGTGCGCCACGATGATGAAGCGATGGCAGGGTCAGGTGCTGGTCGCCATGACCGACCTGGGCGGGGTGATGGATGTGCTGTCGACCTTCCGGCCGTCGGAGCAATTGCTGCTGGACCTGTACGATCATCCCGATCACGTCCAGCGGGTGGTGTGGGAGATCCACGAAGCCTGGCATCGCGTGTTCGAGGACCTCAACAGCGTCCTTCAGCCGATCAACCCCGGCTACACGGCGTGGTGCGGCATCTATAGCGATCAGCCGTACTACATGCTGCAGTGCGATTTCTCGTACATGATCTCGCCGCAGATGTTTGAGACCTTTGCCAAGCCGGAGCTGGCTGCCAGTACGCGGCGGCTTTCGCGCAGCTTCTATCACCTCGACGGCCGCGGGCAACTGCCGCATCTGCCGGCGCTGCTGTCGATCGACACGCTCGACGGCGTGCAGTGGATCCCCGGCGACGGCGCGCCCAACGCCGCGCATTGGCCGGAGGTCTATCGCGCGATCCACGCTTCCGGCAAGCTCATTCAAGTCACCTATGGCCGGCTGGACGAGCTGGAGATCGTGATGCAACAGCTCGGCACCAATGGCGGCAACATCCAACTCCAGGGCTTCCGCGCCCCCGCCCAGGAAGAAACCACCCTCCGCCGGCGGCTGGAACGATTCGGCATCGGATGAGGCGTCGAACCGCAGTTGAACGCGAATCTGTCCGATGGCTGAAGAAACAGCCGGTCCGCTGAACCGGACCCTACGGGGCGCGACGCGCAATTTGTAGAGCCCGATTGAGCGTACCGGCTATGTTTCGCGTTGCTGACGGTCTCGACCGGCGCTACACCCGCCGCCGACGGACGAGCATCAGTGCCCCCACGCCCAGTAGCCCGATCGCCGCCGGCTCGGGAACGGCCACGATCTGGATCGCCGCGATGCCCGGCTCGAAGCTGCCATCGCCAGCCTGGATGACAAACGAGCTGGCGGTGTTGTTCACGAATCGGATCGTGTCAGCCGGCGTCGGGTTGCCGCTCGCCGGCGGCTGGGTGTCCACCGCCAGCACGTTGGGCGTGTTGCCGTTGTATCGGAAGTAGTAAACCGTCGAATCGACCGCACCCGTCGCGCCATCAGCCAGCGTCAGCATGATCGACTCGTTGGCCGCGCCGCTGTGGAACATGTAGACGTAAACGTCATACACCGCGTACGGCACGTTCGAGATCGTCACGCTCACATCCTGGCGAACGTACGCGCGCCGCATCGTGTGTTCGGCGTTCTTGTAGCCCCAAGTCTCGTTCCGTAGCACCATGAACGCCCTGTTCAGGTCGTTCACCGTTACCGTCAGGCTGGTCGGATTGCCGCTGTCATCGACCACCCCGCTGAAGCTGCCAAAGACATCGCCATTGGCGTTGTGGGTGACGACGAGATTGTTCCAGTTCGCCTGCGCCACGTCCGGATAGCCGACAACATCCGTCGTCGACAGGACACTGAGCGCACCCGTGTCATTG
The DNA here is from genome assembly GCA_937904525.1 of uncultured Phycisphaerales bacterium. Lineage (GTDB taxonomy): Bacteria > Planctomycetota > Phycisphaerae > Tepidisphaerales > Tepidisphaeraceae > CALEKX01. Next base: position 5,507 of record CALEKX010000163.1, on the reverse strand, counting down.
TGCGGTGTGAAGCTTAGCCCGATGCTGGCCGCATGGGCGCTGCTGACAAGAGCCAGGCCGACGAGCGCGGCGGTGATGGGTCGGAAATGCATGGATGACTCCTCCGCGGGAAATCACATCAATCCAGCCGAGGAACCCGCTTCCCGGCTGAACGGCTTCATGAAGCTGCTCATGTGAGAGTCGAGCGCGACGACGCCACGGGACGGCTGCCGGCAGATGATGGCCGGCGCGCCATAGCCAAAGCTCCGCGCCGCTGCCGTGATGATCGCGGCCAACCCTATCAGCGTTGAAATGATCTCGAAGACGATCGGGCATTCGACGGGCGCATGCCCGCTGCATCGCTGACGTGACATGACCGTCTCCAATCGCGGTCCAGCGGCGCGACGGGGACCCATCGGCACGGCTGCAACATCAGGGAAACAGGGGGGGACGCCTGGGGGCGGTCCACTTGTCCCGCAGCAGCCGGCGGGCGGCTTGGATGTGATAGCCGCCGCCACAAAGACCGTCGGGCCCGCTTACGCCATTCCAGAGCAACCATACGATCGTTCAAATACCGGTCAATCATTTTCCTTAGCTGCCGACTGCACTTTACGAATCATGCGTCGAAAACCATGCAATACATGGCTTGTGAAGTATTTATGTGACATGGTGTGCCCAAGCCCGCCGGCCCCCCGGTGGACCGGCTCGCCCCCGCCTGCCGACATTAACCTTTTGCAGGCTTAACGTGTCTCATTCATGCCCCCTGCGGGTATCATTCGAAAAGGCAACGATTTACCTGCTGCCCTCAACCCCGACGTGCCTATGACTCAGCCGACTGACCATCCCACGCCCGAGCAGCGCTCCGCCGCCCCCACCCAGCGCCACCCGCGCCGCCGATGGATCCTCATCAGCCTGGCCGCGCTGGCGGGGCTGGTCCTGCTGCTGGTCATCTTCGCCCCGACGATCGCCAGCACCGGCGCCGTCCGGTCGTTCATCCTGGGCAAGGTGAACGACAACCTGAACGGCACGGTCGCCGTCGATGACTGGAGCCTCGGCTGGTTCACCGGCCTGTCAGCCCAGGGCGTCGTCGTCCGCGACGACGCCGGCAACGAGGTCGCCCGCCTGGCGTCGCTGCGGACGGGCCTGAGCGTTTGGGAGGTCGTCCGCGGCGCGTTCCACCTCGATGACGTCACCATCGACGGCCTGCAACTGAACCTCTCGCGCGACGAATCGGGCGAGTTGAACATCGCCCGCCTGGCGAAGCAGGATTCCGACACCACCCCGACCGACGAGCCAGCCCGGCTGCCCGACCTGCGCGGCCGGATCACCATCACCAACTCCGGCGCCACCTACATCGAGCCGGGCATGGATCAGCCGGCGCGATTCACCCTCGCCGGCGATGTCACCATCACCGACATCAACGCGCCCATCGAACACGATCTGCAGATCACAACCCAACTGGCCGACGGTCGCCCCGGCCGCCTGTACCTCACCGGCCGCATGCCGATCGCGCGCGACAATCAGATCCACATCGACCTGTCGCAACTGCGGCAGCGCGTCCGCCTGGAGAACATCGAACTGGCCGCCATCGCCGGGTTCATCCCGCCGGATGTCGGCGTCTCGACGCTCACCGGCGCCGCCAGCGGCGATGTGAGCATCTCCGGCGCTGAGCAGTCGGTCGATGTCGCCGCGACGCTGCGGACGAGCGGCTTCGCCTTCGGCGGGGCGATCCTGGATGGCGATGTCTACCGCTCCAGCGCGCTGAACATCGAACTGCCCGCCACCACCGTTCACCTGCCTGCCGATGGGCAATCGTTCCAGCAGGCGCGCTTCGCCATCGGCCAGGGCAGCGAAGGCCAGCAACTGCGCATCGCCCTCGATCAGGGGCAAGTCCTCATCCGCGGCGACGTCCGCGGCGAGTCGCTGCTGCGTCTGGCGCAGAACCTCGCCCCCGGCGCGCCCGGCAGCGCGCATCTCAGCCTCGATCTGGATCTCGGCGCGCTGGCTGAGCAATTGCCGCATCTGCTGGAGGTGAAGGAAGATCTGCGCCAGATCCAGGGGCATCTCAATGCCGTCGTCGAGCTGGCGATGACCGAGCAGCAGGCTACGCCGCGCATCGAAGTCAATCTGCGCGACATCTCCGCGCTCAACACGCGCACCGGCCAGACGGTTCGCATCCAGCCGATCACCCTCACCGCCACCGCGACCAGCCTCGGCGGCGGGGGAGCTGTCCCCGACATCCGCAACATCCGCATCGCCCTCGACACCGGCGACGGCGGATTCGCCAAAGCCGACATCCAGGGCCCGAATCTCGGCAGCATTCGCGGCGAGCTGACCGCCTCGCTGGATCGGCTGCAGAATGAGCTTTCGCAGTTTGTCGGCCTGGGCGATCTGCGGCTCGCCGGCGCGCTGACGACGCGCATCAGCACGCAGGGCGATCTTGCTCAGCCGGGATCGACGGCTGTGCTCAATGTCGTCACGACGTTCAACAACCTGCACATCGCCGGCCTCGATGCCATCCCGCCGATCGATCAGCAGGAGTTGCAGCTCACGCTCATCGGCAACCTGTACCGCGGCGATCGCGGCGAGCCGATGCTCCGCCGCATCCGCGGCGCTGTCGCGACGCTGCGAACCGGCAGCGCGCAGGATCCAGCCGTCGATATCGAGCTCGCCGGTGAGATCGACTTCCGCCCGACCGCCGGCGGCGTGACCGTCGAAGCCCCCAACTGGCAGGTGCGCCGCTTCGTGATCGACCTGCCCAAGGCCCAGCGGGATTCGTCGGCGCTGCAGCAAATGCTGGCTGATCGGCAGATCGCCATTCCCTCCGGGCGGTTCACGCTCGAAGCCCATGGCTCGTACACGGGCAACACGCTCAGCCTGGCTGATCTCAGGTTCACCACCAACGAGCTGACCCTGGCGACGACCGAAGGTGTCAACATCGTCGAAAGCCTGACGACCACGCTCGCCACAGCCGGCAGCATCGCGCTGGGCGACGACGCGACGCGCATCCTCCTGTCGCGCCTCGAGCTGTCCGAGCCGCGCAACTATCTGGCCTTGCGAAAGACCAGCCGCGGCGATCTGGCGATTACGCTGCCGGCTGGCGGCGGATTCGCAGCCGCCGGACAAGTGCGCGCGGATGTCAGCCTCGGCATGATCGCGGGCATCGTGCGGGCGCTGCAGACCGACAGCGGCGACGACTCAGCCCTGCCCATCCGCCGCGGCTTCGCCACCGCGACGCTCAACTTCGATGCCGACAACGGCCAGACGCGCTTCGATACGAACCTGGCGGTGCGCAACCTTGTGCTGCTGGCGCGCGGCCAGCCGCTGGAGGAGCAGTCGCTGGAACTGGCGATGGCCGGCACGGCGACGGCCGATCTGTCCGATGTGCGCTTCAGCAACCTGAAGCTCACCAGCCCGCGGGTCAGCGCCGAGTTTGCCGATCTGCGCCTGGCGCTGGCGGACCATGGCGACACCGCGCCGCCATGGGCTGCGATCCTCAGCGGACGCGCCGTCATCGACGTGCCCGATGCCGGCTACGCCTGGGCGCTGATGGAAGCCTTCGCGCCGCCCGTGGTGCCGCAGGAGGGCAAAGCGCCGCCACTGCAGCTCACCGCTGGATCGCTTGCTGCCCGCATCGAGCTGTCGCAGCAGGATGGCCGCCTGCGCGTCAATGTCAGCGAGCTGACGACCAGCGACCTCGCCTTCGCTCGCGGCGATGTGAAGCATGTCATGCAGCCGGTGCGCGTCGTTGCCAACACCGAGCTTCGCCCGTCTGAAGACGGCACGCTCGCGGGCCTGATCCTCGATGCACTGGATGTGCAGCTTGGCTTTGCGCAGGTACAGGCGGTGGAGCCGGTGCGCATCAGCGGCCTGGAGCCAGGGATGGCGCCCGACGTCGCCGGGCGCATCCGCGCTTCCGGCGAACTTGAGCCGACCTTCGTCCTGCTCAATGCCCTTTCCGGCAGCAGCGAACCGCCTGCGTATGCCGGCCGGTTTGAAATCACACAGCAGTTCAAGACGCAGAACCAGACAGTGGCTGCGGCGCTGGAGGCGACGATCACCGGCTTGCGCGCTTTGGCGGAGAATTCGGCGGCGATCGAGGATGAGCTGCGCCTCGCCAGCCAGATCGAGCTCGACATGCAGGCTGAAGCTCTCACATTGCGCGAGCTGACGCTGGCCATGCCGAAGACCAGCGCGATCGGCCTGAGCGGCGGCGGGACCATCCGCCAGTTCCGCACGGATCGCCAGCTCGATCTGCGGTTCGATCTGTCGTACGACGCCGAACGGCTGTGGCAGGTGATCTACCCGATGCTGTCCGCCACGACGCGCGCCGAGATGGCCGATGCACGCATCTTCGGCACGGAAAAGCAGACGATCGTCATCGGCGGCAGTTATCCCGCGGATAAGCCGTTCAACGAGGCGATCCGGACGGTCACGGCATCCGGCGCGATCAGCCTGAAGACATTCCAGGCGACCGGCTGGGATATCCGCGAGTTGGCTGTACCGTTCAAGCTCGAGAACGGCCGGCTGCAGATCCAGCATGCGCCGCAGACGCCCGGCCAGCCATACCGCTGGACAGCCCAGCTCAACGGCGGCCGGCTGAACCTCGCCCTGATCCAGGTCGATCTGTCCAGCGATGTGCTGCGCGTCACCACACCGGAGAACTACAAGCTGATCGTCGATGCGTCGCTGAACCCGGTCCTGGCCGACAAGTGGTTCGGCCGGTTCATCAACCCGATGCTGGCCAACGCCGAGCAGGCGCGCGGGCGCGTCGATGTCATCATCGTCCGCTGCGAAAACCTGTCGCTGGAGCAGTTCGCCACCCTCGGCGAAGCCGGCGATGCACGCATCAGCCAGCCGCGCGCCAGCCGCGAGGGCGATGCCTTCGAGCAGTGGCGGCGTGGTCAGCAGCCGGGGGCCCAGCCAGTCGTCGCCGTCACCAACAGCGGCTCGGCGCATCTCAAGATCTCGGTCACCGACATGCAGCTCGGCTCGCCGCAGACACAGAACCTGTTCCACCTGAACATCGTCAACGCCGACATCAAGGACGCGGACGTGTTCATCGAAAATGGCACGATCCGCTCGAACGTGCCAGTCACGATCGACAAGCGGGCGACGATGGTCTTCAACGGCGCGGTGAACCCCGGCAGCTCACAGATCCTCGACATGATGCTCGATTTCCCGACCGAGCTGCTGCCACGCCAGCTCAAGGAGATGATTGGTGACAAAGGCCTGCAGCGCATCCCCTTCCTGAAGGTGCCCGTGACCGGCTCAGTCCATGGCGCCAATATCGATCTCCTGGGTGCAGTCCAACAGACCCTCCTGGGCGGCGACCGCGGCCTGGAAGGTCTGCTCGACCTGATCATCCGCGACAAGGACCGCGACCGCCAGCAGCAACAACAGCCCAACCCCCAGACGCTCCAAGGCAACGAGCCCATCTCCCAGCCGCGGCGGTAATACCGGTATTCACCGCAGAGCCGCGGACAGCGCAGAGGACAAAGGCGCATTCACCACGGAGACACGGAGAC
>CALEKX010000162.1 GCA_937904525.1 uncultured Phycisphaerales bacterium | reverse complement strand
GCCACCGGACATCGTAATGTCCGGCAGGGAGATGGCCTTTCATGGGATTACGTACTGCAGACCGATCCGCCGTACGATCCTTCACTGCCTGATCCGTTTTCCTCCGCCCTCCTTCGCATCCCCCTGCCCCTCCGTGTATGCTCCCACGTCATCAGTCTTGACGGAGGTCGATGCGAACGATGGCGATGGATTTTGTAAACGGGCAGGATAGCTGGCGGATCTTCCGCATCATGGCGGAGTTCGTCGAAGGGTTTGAGGTGATGGCGCCGCTGGGCAAGGCGGTGTCGATCTTCGGCAGTGCCCGGATGCGGCCCACGGACCGCTACTACAAGGACTGCGAACAGACCGCCCGCATGCTGGCCAAGGCTGGATTCGCCATCATCACCGGCGGCGGCCCGGGCATCATGGAAGCCGGCAACAAGGGCGCTTACGAAGCCGGCGGACAGTCGGTCGGCTTGAACATCACGCTCCCGCAGGAGCAGGAAGCCAACAAGTACCAGACGATCTCGCTCGATTTCCACTACTTCTACGCCCGCAAGGTGATGTTCACCAAGTACGCGTCGGCGTTCATCTGCTTCCCCGGCGGGTATGGCACGCTGGATGAGTTCTTCGAGACGATGACGCTCATCCAGACGCTGAAGATCGAGCCGTTTCCGGTCGTGCTGTACGGCAGCGAGTACTGGAACGGCCTGATCGACTGGCTCAAGAAAACCGTCGCCCCAGCCTACATCGACAACGAAGACGTGGAGATCTTCCGCCTGGTCGACACGCCGGAGGACGCCGTGCGATGCGTCAAGCAGGGCGTGAAGAAGCCCTGGTGGCGCCCGGCTGACCGCGAGCTGAAGCGCGTGACGGCCGAGTCGGACCAGCGGGCGCCCGTGCAGTCGCCCGACAGCGCAAACGAGGACGCCGGCGAAGGCACCCGCTACGGCCGCCGCCCCACCCAAACCGCCCGGCGGCACGCCAAGCCATCGAAGAAGCCGCAGCAGTGACGGCATCTCGTTTTCCGGCTAATCAGTTTTGACGCCCCGGTAGCAGACGCACACACCGAAGGTTAACGGGAACTGCTGGACGCGCGCGAAGCCCGCATCGGTCATCATCTGCATCATGCGCTCGCGCGTGATGAAGGTGTTGACGCTTTGCGGCAGGTACTTGTAGGCGCCGGTGCGGTCGCCGCTGATGAGCGTGGCTGTGCGCGGGAGGATCCGCTGGAAGTAGGCGTTGTACAGGTTCCGCAGGACGCGGTTTTCCGGCAGAGAGAACTCCAGGATGATCAGCCGCCCGCCCGGGCGCAGCACACGGAAAAACTCCCGGCACGCCGCTGCGGGGTCCTGCACGTTGCGGATCCCGAAGGCGATCGAGACCACGTCCGCACACCCATCCGACAGAGGCAGCGCCAGCGCATCGCCGTTGATGTAGCCGATGGGGGATCTCGAATCTGAAATTTCAGATCTCAGATTAGAAATCTGGGATTTGAGATCTGAGACTCCAAATCGCCGCGCCAGCCGCAGGCTTTTCTGCCGGGCGATCGGCAGCATCTCGAAGGTGAAATCGATGCCGATCACCTGCTGGTTGCCGATCGGCCGGTTGCGCAATGCCGCCAGCCGGCGGGCGAAGGCCAGCGACAGATCGCCCGTCCCGCAGGCGACATCGACGACGCGATCCGTCGGCTTGAGCATGGCCAGTTTGACGGCTTTTTTGCGCCATCGCTGGTCCTGCCACAGGCTGTGCAGGCGGTTGTTGATGTCGTAGCTGGGGGCGATCGCAGCAAACATCCGCTTGACGCGCGACCGCTTGTCAGCGACGGCGTGCGGGTTGTTCAGCAGCGTGTCATCCCACGCGGGTTGAGTGGAATCGGGTAATGGCATTTACGGCGGCGGATTATATGCGAAGATAAGCGTTCCGCCGCCAGGAGGCATGCGGCGGTTTTCGAAAGGATGGATCCGCCCCCCATGTCTGAACTGATCTACCTCAATGGCAAGGTCATGCCGCTGGCCGAGGCGACGATCGGCGTGGAAGATCGCGGCTTTCAGTTCGCCGACGGCGTTTACGAAGTCATCCGACTGTACAACGGCGTCCCGTTCGCCCTGCAGGATCACCTGCATCGGCTGGAGCGATCCGCCGGCGGGATCGAAATGACGCTGCCGATGTCGATCGATGATCTTGCCGCCGCGATCGAGGGGGTCATCGATCAGAGCGGCATCGCCAGCGGGATGGTCTATCTGCAACTGACGCGCGGCTGCAGCCGGCGCGATCACGTCTGGAATGACGACACACCGCCGACGCTGCTGTTCTATGTCCGGCCGCTGCCGCCGCCGGTGACAGACCTGACGACCTCTCCCGGCGTGCGCCTCATGAGCTATGCGGACGACCGCTGGAGCCGCTGCTGGATCAAGTCGATCGCCCTGCTGCCCAATGTCCTGGCCAAGAATGCCGCCCACCGCGCCGGCGCGGATGAAGCCGTCTTCATCCACAACGGCATCGTCACCGAAGGGTGCTCGACGAACGTGTTCATCGTCCTGAACGGCACTGTCTACACGCACCCAGCCGGCCCGAAGGTGCTGGGCGGCATCACGCAGCGCCGGTTGATGCAGGTCGCCACCGAACTGGGCATCCCGTTCGAAGAGCGCGGCCTCAGCGAAGAGCAGGCCCTGCAGGCGGATGAGCTGTTCATCACCAGCACGACGCGCGAAATCCGGTGGGTCTCCCGCTGGAACGACCGCTCCATCTCCTCTGAGCCCGGCCCCATCACCCGCCGCCTGCATGAGGCGTTTCTCCGCCACATCATGGCTGAGACGGGATCGTCAAACCGCAGGTGAATGCGGATGAAGCGATAGTGCTCCATGGAACAGTGGCACGGGCATCTTGCCCGCGGCTCCCCACAAAGAAGACGCGGGCGAGACGCCCGCGCCACATAGTACTCGTTGCAATCCTTGTTTTCTTTGCCGTCTTTGCGCTTTTAATGTCCTATTTCAACCGTCACCCGTGAATCGGGCGCTTGTCGACGGCAAGGGCCGCTTCCTTGATGACCTCGTTGAGCGTCGGGTGGGCATGGAAGCTGCGGGCCAGGTCTTCGGCGCTGGCGTGGAACTCCATCGCCACGACGGCTTCGTGGATCATCTCGCTGGCGCGGGAGTGGAGGATGTGCACGCCCAGGAGCTGGTCGGTTTCGGCATCGGCGATGATCTTGACCAGGCCGTCGGTTTCATCGAGGGCCTTGGCGCGGCCGTTGGGCATGAACTGGTACTTGCCGACCTTGATCGGCCCGCGGGCCTTGGCGTCGTCCTCGGTCAAGCCGACCTGCGCCAGCTCGGGATGCGTGTACACGACGGCTGGGCAGGTGTGGTAGTTGACGTGCCCCGCCAGGCCGTTCATCCGCTCGACGCAGGCGACGGCTTCTTCTTCCGCCTTGTGGGCGAGCATGACGCCGCCGATGACGTCGCCGATCGCGTAGATGCCCGGCACGCTGGTCTGGAACGTGACCGGATCGACGGTGATATACCCCTTGGCATCGGTCTTCACGCCGGCCTTGTCGAGGTTTAGCCCTTGCGTGACGGGCCGGCGGCCGACGCAAACGATGACCATATCGGCTTCCTCGACGCCGCTCTGGTCGCCGCTCTTCCAGGTGAGCTTGACGCGTCCTTTTTCGATCTGGACCGACTCGGCTGTCGTCTTGAAGCGGAACTTCAGCCCCGTCTTCTCCAGCGACCGCTGGAGGCGCTGCACCAGTTCGCGGTCCATCTGGAACAGCGGGCGTTCGAGCACGTCCAGCACGATCACCTCGCTACCGAGGCGCGCCCAGACGCTGCCCAGCTCGACGCCAATGTAGCCGGCGCCGACAAGGATGATCTTCTTCGGAATCTCGGTCAGGCTGAGCGCCTCGGTGGACGAGCAGATGTGCTTGCCGTCGAACTTCAGTGACGGCAGCTCGATCGGGGCAGAACCGGTCGCGATGAGGATCCTGGCGGCAGACAGCGTCTGCGTCTTGCCGTCGGACGCGGTGACGGTGACCTTGCCCGGCGTAGCGATGCTGCCGGTGCCGCGGATGTGGTCGATCTTGTTCTTCTTGAACAGGAAGCCGACGCCGCTGGTCAGGCTTTCGACGATCTGCTCCTTGCGCTTCATCAGGGCGGACAGATCGACCGAGACATTGCCCACCTTGATGCCGTGATGGACCAGGCCTTCACGGGCTTCGACCAGCTTCTCAGTGGAATCGAGCAGGGCCTTGGAGGGGATGCAGCCGATGTTGAGGCAGGTTCCGCCAAGGTTATCCTTCTCGACACACGCCACCTTCATGCCAAGCTGAGCAGCCCGGATGGCTGCAACGTAACCGCCCGGACCGGCGCCAATCACGACCAGATCGTAGTTCTGTTCTGCCATAGGCTGGGGATTCTATGGGAAAGGGATTGGGTTGTCAGTTGCTCGTTGTCAGGGGTCAGTTGCCAGTTGCCGTTCAAAGTTTACAGGACGGCCGTCAGGAGGTCGGTAAGGACGGTTTTGGCGTCGAAGTACGTTTCAGCCAGGTGGCGAGCGGCCTGGGCATGGCGGGCGTAGTCGCTGTGGATCGCGTCCAGGGCGTCGGCAGCCTGGTCGGCTGAGTTCACGGCGAAGAGGCCCTCGCCGGTGGGAAGCCAATGGTCGAAGCCGGTGGCCTGCGTCACGACCGGCCGGCCGGAGGCGAGATAGGCTGCACTGCGGTCGCTGAACCAGCCGCTGGGAATGGCGGTGTAGATCTCCTTGGCAACCGTGAACTCGCCAGCGGACTGCTGGATGAACTGCTGATAGCCGTCGCAGCCGAGGGTCGCCTGCTCGGGATCGACGATCCGCCAGCCGTGCCGCTCGAATCGAGCGACCGCATCGGCTGGCATCTGCTGCATGCCGAGCGTCATCTCCCATGGCACGCGTGAAGGCAGGTCGATCATCGTCTCCCACTGCGTCGACTTGCTGCTGCGGAACAGCCGGCCGTTGAACTCAACATGGCGATCGTCGCTGTGCTCCCACCGGCCGAGCGTGGTGAAGGCGCGCGATGTGGTCGGCACAACGGGCCAATGCTCCAGGGCGATCGGCTGATTGGTCGGGATCCAGTCGATGGCGTGCGTCGGCAGCGGGCATGCCGATCTACCGATCAGCCGGCCGAACGTGGCTGCCGCATCGAAGCGGCGGTAATAGTCGCGCAGGTGCGCATCCTGCTGCATGCGAAGCTGCGTATAGACCGGATCGGTGTCGATCACGGCTGTCCGGCGGATGCGGGGCCAATCGTCGCGCAGCGGTGTGACGCCGCTGACGCACAGCAGCAAATCCGCTCGCCGCATCAGATCGTGCAGCTCATCACGCGACAGGCCGTAGTAGCGATCCTCGAACTGGTTGTAGTAGCAGTAGCGCAGCGGCAGGCCGTAGTGGGCGAAGGTGCGCTCAAGGTACGCCCTGCCATAGGTACTGTCCGCGGAACTGATCCGGTTCACGGGATCGTACGGCCAGGCCCAATCGGCTGAGTCTTCGTAGAACCAGACTTCGTGTCCCAGCGACGTGAGCCCCAGCAGGTAGTTGAGGTGATGCCACGTCATCCCCCCGAGGGGAAATCCCACGATATACCCGCCGACGATGATGGTCAGCCTGCTGCGCATCGGCTTGTTCACTGTATCACGAGTAGATGGTGTCGATCATGTGCGGCAGGACCTTTTCGGCTGACAAACAGTCGCGTGCGATGGCCCAGGCGGCTTTGCGATGGCGGGAATAGTGCGCCCGCACCTCTTCGAGCGCCGCGACGGCCTGATCGATCGTTTCAAAGGCGATCACGCCCTCGCCGCTGGGGATGTATCGGCGCCAGCCGGTGTCCTGCACGACGGCTGGACGCGCGGCGGCCAGGTAGCACGCCGTTCGCGAGCTGAACCATCCGCTGCGCGTCGCGACGTAGACGTTCTTGGCGATCGACCACTCGCCGGCGGATTGCGCGATGAACTGGCGATAGGCATCGGGCGTTCGGCTGACCTCGCGACCGTCGATCCACTGCCAGCCGTCGGCGCGGATCTGGTCGGCGGGCTGATGCTCTCCCCCCACCGCCAGCACCAGCGGCACGCGCGTGCGCTTCGGCAGATCGTGGAAACGGGCGTACTCCGTCGCCTTGGCATCATATTTCACGCCCTTGTGGACGAGATCGCCGCCGAAATAGCCCCAGCTCATGATGGTGGTGAACGGCGCATCCGCCGGCGGCGATTGCTCGCGCACTTGCGACCACGGCGTCAGCGTGACGACGGGCCGCGTCGTCTTCCAGGCGATACCGACATCGGGAATCACGCAGTCGTTGCCAAGGATGTTCTCGGCATAGGTCAGATGCACGTCATGCGCGCGGACCTGTTCGATCCAGCGGTCGACGTGGGGCGACCAGGCGGGCCGTTCGGCCATGACGATCTGGTTGTAGCCGGGGTCGGTGTCGACGAAGACCTTGCGGCAACTGGGGTTGAGCGAGTCGGGGAAGAAGCTGGCTCCACTGACGTTCAGGAAAATGTCAGCAGAGCGGGCGAAGGCGTCGAACTGCTGGCGCGACATGCCAAAGTTGCGGTCGTGCAGGTGCAGGTAGTGCCACCGGTCCTGAAGCTGCGGGGCATGGCGGGCGAAGAAATCCGCCAGGAACTGCACGCTGCCGTCCGGGGTCTCCACCGGATACCCCAGGCTGGGATCGTACGGCCAGGACCAGGTGTCCTCGTGGTAGCAGACGTCGTGTCCCAGCTCTGCCAACCCCAACACATAGTGGAAGTAGTCCCACGCGACCCCACCCAGGGGATACTGGCCGACCATGCCGGTGACGACGATGCGAAGCTTCTGATGCGGCTGGAGCATCGTCCGACCACCCTACCCGACGCACGGCGCCGGCTGCAATCGGACGCAGCGGACGATCGCCCGGCGCAGGCGCGTGCGAAGGCTGCTCAGCCGCGGCCGGACGCGCCAGATCCCCATTATTGACACCGTTTTGCGCGGTCTCATACAATGCTGGCCCTTCTCGTGGGAATTATGACGGGGAGTGCGGATATTGCGCTTCCATGTACCGTAAGGCGGGGTGCCGTACCTCAAGGGATGAGGAATCACCTTGTTTCCGTTACTGTAAGCGGCTGTTGTCGCTACGGATCGGAAAGGTCGGCCGCTTTGCTGGTCCGCAAGCTGTTGTTGATGGGGCAGTATCCGGCTTTGGCCAGCCTCGGAAGGTGAGAAACTAAACGTATGTTGGCAAGCCTGCTGCTTTATCTGGTCGTTGCGGTATACCTGGTAACCCTGGGGCTTGTCGCGCTGTACGGTCTGCACCGGTACGTGCTGCTGTACCTGTACCTCAAGCATAAGCACAAAACTTACAAGCCCATGGGCGAGTTCGATGAACTGCCCAAGGTGACGGTCCAGTTGCCCATGTACAACGAGGACTCGGTCGCCTGTCGCGTCATCAAGGCGACGTGTCAGATCGACTATCCGCTGGACAAGCTCGAGATTCAGGTCCTGGACGACTCGACCGATCACTCCAAGGAGATCACCCGCAAGTGTTGTGAGGAGTGGGCTGCCAAGGGATACCCGATCAAGTACATCCATCGCACGGAGCGCATCGGGTACAAGGCTGGCGCGCTGGCCGAGGGGATGAAGCAGGCGACGGGCAAGTTCATCGCCATCTTCGACGCCGATTTCATCCCGCCGCGCGATATTCTCAAGAACGTCGTCCACTACTTCACCGACCGCAACGTCGGGATGGTGCAGGTGCGGTGGGATCACCTCAATCGCGACGCATCGCTGCTGACCAAGAGCCAGGCTATCTTCCTCGATGGCCATTTCATGATCGAGCACACGGCGCGCAACCGCAGCGGCCGGTTCATGCACTTCAACGGCACAGCCGGCGTGTGGCGGCGGCAGTGCATCGAGGACGCCGGTGGCTGGCAGCATGACACGCTGACCGAAGACCTGGACCTCAGCTATCGAGCTCAGCTTCGCAATTGGAAGTTCGTCTACCTGCCGCAGTTCTGCGCTCCAGCCGAGCTGCCGCCGGAGATCATCGCCTTCAAGCAGCAGGCGCATCGCTGGACCAAGGGATCAGTCCAGACGGCCATCAAGCTGCTGCCGCGCATCTTCCGCTCGCGCCTGCCATGGCGGATCAAGACCGAGGCCTTCTTCCACCTGACCAACACGCTGGTCTATCCGCTGATGGTTCTGGTGACGATCCTGATGTGGCCGACGTTCTTCAACATGGCCAGCCCGTTCAAGGAAAACCAGATGCTCAGCCGGTACATCTTCTCGGCGAGCCTGTTTGTCCTGGCGACGTGCTCCGCGAGCACGTTCTTCGTCTTCGGGCAGCGTGAGCTGTTCGGCAAGGAAGCCGGCTGGCGAACGATCCTCCATCTGCCGTTCCTCATGGGCCTGGGCGTGGGCATCTGCCTGAACAACGCCAAGGCCGTCATCGAAGGGATCCTGACCAGCTTCGGCGGCGGATCGACGCGCAACGAGTTCGTCCGCACGCCCAAGTACGGCGTGACCGGCGCATCCAAGCACACGAACCGCATCTCGGCTACAGCGACCTATTTCGAGGGCGAAGCCCCCACCACCGACGGCGGTACGATCGACGCCGCGCCGCGGCGCAGCGTGCTGACACTCAACCGCCTCATGCTGCCGATCCTTGAGATCTCCTTCGGGTGCTACATGGCAAGCTGCATCTTCATCAGCCTGTACTACGGCTGGGCGCGCGGCAGCATTCCGTTCCTGCTGATCTTCGCCGGCGGGTATCTGTACGTCGGCGTGAGCAGCCTGGTGGCCCTGTGGCGGCTGCACCGCAGCGCCAATGCGGAGCACGAAGTGCCTGAGGTGGTCGAGACGGCGTAATGTTCAGCAGGCAGCGGGCAGTGGTGGAGTCAGCCGTCTGCGGTTGGCAGACAGTGGGCAGTAGGCAGTGGGTGGTAGGCAGGTAGGGGTGAAGTTCCAACCACCAAGTTCCAAGGAAGGTCCAAGCTTCAAACTTCAAGGGGCCAGCGATCTGAGATCTCAAATCTGAGGTTTCAAATCGCCATTGTGTAATCCGGAACCGGATTTCCCCCCCGGGGACCGGTCCGCCAGGGCGGACCCTACTTCGTCTCTTCGTCTCTCGGTCTCTTTGTCTCTCGCTCCGTCGCTGCCTCTACTTCACCAGCTTCACCTTCTCATCCAGCATGTTGGTGCTCAGGCCGTCGATGTTGTCGTGCCACCAGCCCTTTTCGTCCATGATGCCCAGGTAGAAGCGCGTGGCGCCTTCGGGAACGATGAAACGCTGTAGCTGGCCGTCGTCATTCAGGCCGTCGCCGATGAAGAAAACCTGCTTGAGCTTCGGGCGAAACTCCGTGAAGTTGCGGCTTTGCTGGGTACTGAAATCCAGCTCGGGCTGCATAGCCCAGGTGTCGGGGCGGCGGTCATCCAGGAAGATTCCCATCAAGGCCATGATCGGCGCCCGGGTCGCGTTGATGCCGTTGGCGGCGCGCTGACGCACGATGAATCCGGGGTCGCCGTCGGGCGTGATGTCGCCGACGTCGGGCGTATCGAGGTAGCTGGTTGTACCGCTGATCTGCCGGAACATCAGCGCCGTACCGGGAACCAGCGGCAAAGCGCTGACCAGCGTTGGCGAGTGCTGGGGCGCGATCGTGTCCTTGGTGTTGCCGTCATACCCCGTGACGCGGCTGCCGTTGGGCATGCCCGCCAGCCAGGGGCAGGCTGCCCCCTGGATGTACGGCTGAATGATCTCGCCGCGCGTCGCGATGGCTTCGACGGTGACCTCGAAGTCGTTGTAGCCGAGGAGGCGGGCAAACTGCATCGGGATGGACGCGTTTCGCGCCCGCGTCAGCCGGCCATAGACGCGCACGGCTGTCGCACCGTCGCGCTTGCTGCCGGTGAGGACTTCGAACGTCCGTGTACTGGGGTCCCAGGCGCCGAACTGGATATCGTCGTTGGTCAGCGTCAGCGGACGGCCGGCCACGAGGTTGCGGCTGGCCATGTCCTTGGCTCGCTGCTGGGTGGCGGAGATGCCGGTTTTCAGCCCGTAGGCGCCCTCGCGAGCAGCCGCGTCGACCGCCTGCTGGGCTTGCGTTTTCACCAGCGAGACAGAGGCGAAATCCACCGCCAGTGACGCGATCGCCAGCATCGCAAACAGCACGATCACGCACGTCACCAGCGTGCCGCCGCGACGGAGGTTTTGCCGATCTCTTGCCATACACGCTCCCGCGTACCCATCGACACGATGCCGACGCAGAATTAGGCAATAACACGCCTTTCGGGGGCGAAACTACGTAGATTTGCGGGGACGCGACCGCAGAGGCCGCTGGAACTGAGGCGTTGGTCCGAGAATACGGCGAACGCCAGGCATGCGGTTCACGTCGCCCATGTCCCGGTCGCCTGTCCGCCTCGGGGCGGATCGCCCATCCCCAGCTACGCCCTTAGCGCGGTACGATCGCCCTCTTGCTTACGAGCGGCTGGACCTGCCATCCGTGCGCCAGCCACCCCACCACCCCATTTTGCGGAGAGGAGCCTATGGCCATGTCCCATCAGCCCACCCACTGTCAGGTGCTCGAGCGGCGGCTGCTGCTCGATGCCGACTTCAACAACGACGGCAACACGGATCTGCTCTACTTCGACCGCCAGACCGGCCAGGTGACGGTTGTCTACCTCGATGACGACAAGCGTGCCATCAGTACCGCCACGATCACGACCGTCGGCAATCTCGATTGGCGCGTCGTCGCTGTGGATGACATCGATGGCGACGATCGCACCGATCTGCTGTGGCAGAACGAGGCCACGGGGCGGCTTCTGCTGTGGCGGATGAACAACCGGCAGATCCTGGGGTTTGTCTCGTATCCGTCAGCTAATCCTGCGGTGTGGGACTTTGCGGCTGCTTCGGAAATTGACGATGCCGACGGCAACGGCCCTGACCGCGAGGAGGACCATCTGGCCCTGCTGTGGCGGCACAAGACGGATGGCCGGCTGGTGCTGTGGCACCTGGACGGCCGGCAGATTCTGCGAACGATCCAGCTCGGCCAGGGCGCCGGCGCGCAGTGGCAGGTCGCTGGGATGGGCGATGTCGAGCTCGAACCCGGCAAAGCCGTTGATCTGCAGATCCTGTGGCGCAACACAGCCAATGGCGCCAACCGCATCTGGCAGTTCAACGACAGCAAGCTGGTGCGCAGCGTCGTTCTGCCCGGCGCGGGTCCGGCATGGAGCGTCGCCGGCTTTGCCGATGCCGAAGGCGATGACGACGAGGGCGACATCTACTGGCGCAACTTCACCACCGGCCAGAACGTCGAATGGGAGTTCGACGACAATTACGTCCGCGTGAAGGTGAACACCCTGCCGGCTGAGCCGAATGTCAACAAGGTCCTGTTCGTCGGCGACTAGCCAATGTTGGGCGGTACACGATGGCACGAAGCAATCTCTGCAATTGCTCGTGCCTTCGTGTACGTATTTACGCAGACTCATCCGTGCGCCGAGCCGATTACGCATCCTCCTCCTGCGAATGTTGCGAATTTGCCAGAATTCGCGTAACTACCCTCCTGCGTCGTCGTCAATCTCTCTATACCCGAACAGGAGGCTCGATGGGGGCAAACATGACGGGGGTACGCGAGCATCGGCAGACCAGCGTGATCAGCGACGCGATCGGCGCGATCCCAAGCCTGGCTGCGGTGGTGATCGCCATGGCAGGCGTAGTGGCAGCAATGCTTTACGGCAAGGATGCATGGCACGCCGCCCTGGGGATCTCTCCCGAAGATCAGTTGATCGAGGCTGCCGCCCGGGGCGACATCGCCGCCATGTCCGAAGCCGAGCGTCGCCGCGGCGGGTTCGACTGGGATCGCGATGATGTGGGCGCCATGGCGATGGTGGCAGCCATTGCCCGCAATCAAGAGCCGGCTCTCCAATGGCTGCTTGATCACGGCATGCCGGTTGATCAGAAGGATCGCTTCGGAAAAACACCTCTGATCCACGCCTGCTGCAACGGTCAGATGGGGATCGCCCGCATGCTGCTGCTCCGCAGCGCTGACACACACCACCGGGACGTCTTCGGCCGAAGCGCAGCCGATTACCTGGCTGCGTACGCGAAACGCAGCCACATTCCCGACGACGACGAAGCGCTGAGGAGTCTGATGGAGATGATGGGCAGGATGTAGCAGCCAGCAGGCAGCGGCTCAGTCTGCGGTCGGCAGCCTGCAGTGCGTTTGCAGTTGGCGGCTTGCAGTGGGGGTGAAGCTCCAAACACAAAAGAACGAAACACCAAACAACAAGGCAGGCCATGAATGCCGCGTTTCGCGTTGCGGCGAATGACAAGTGACAAATGAACGGTGACACCCTCCCCAAATCCCCAATCCAGAATCCCAAATCACAATCTGTATTCCCCCATCACCGCTTCCCCGCCGTCTTCCGCCGTCCTTTCACGCCCGCCTTTTCGCGCTGCTCGATGATCTGCGGCCCGGTCGGACAGTGATCGAAGATCGGGCACATCTCGCATTTCGGATTGCGGGCCGTGCAGATGGCTCGGCCGTGGTGGATCAGCAGATGTGACCAGAGCGTCCACTCCTCCTGCGGCACAATCTGCATCAGGTCCTGCTCGATCTTGACGGCGTCGCTGGCGTGGCTGGTCAAGCCAAGCCGATTGGCCAGCCGCGTCACGTGCGTGTCGACGACGACGCCCACGTTGATCCCGAACGCATTGCCGAGCACGACATTGGCTGTCTTGCGCCCCACGCCGGCGAGTGCGACCAGTTCCTCCATGGTCTTTGGCACCTGGCCCCCGTGCTTATCGATCAGGCTTTGCGCCATGGCACGGATCGCCTTGGCTTTGTTGCGGTAGAAGCCGGTCGACTGGATGTCCTTCTCCAGCTCCACCTGCGGCACGCGCGCGTAATCCTCAGCCGTCCTGTATTTGCGGAACAGTTCGCGCGTCACGATGTTCACGCGCTCATCCGTGCACTGAGCCGACAGGATCGTCGCCACAATCAGCTCCAGCGGATTCGAATGCGTCAGGCTGCACTTGGCGTCCGGGTATGTCTTCTTGAGGATGGGCAGGATCGCAGCGACGCGCTTCCGGCGGGTGTTGAGAGTGCGAGGGTTTGTTCTTGCCATGGCTCTTAACTGTCAGTTGTCATTGGTCACTTGTCACTCGCCGCCTCTCAACTCCGGCGGATCGCTCACCAACGCGACCGCCGGTTCCTGCGCTGCGCCCCGCGAGTAACAAGGAACACCTCTACCATTGCTCCCAATGCACAAATTCCTCCACCGGCAGGCGCGTTCGCTTCAGCTCCTGATCGTCCGGATAGCCGACGGGGACGACCAGCACGACCACCTGTGACCGGGGGATGCCCAGCACGCGGCGAACGCGGCGCTCGTCGAAACCTTCCATCGGGACCGTCCCCAGGCCGGCGGCTTTGGCAGCCAGCATGAAGTTCATGGCGCACAGCATCACCTGCTTGGCCAGCCAGAACCGCCGCTGCACAGCCGGAATGCTCGGCACCGGCTGAAAACACCCCATCAGCGGCGCGCCGCATTTCCAAAGCCATCCCAGCCCCATCGGCCCGGTCTCGAACGCCAGCGGCACGAATTTGCGCAGCGATTGCTCATACTTCTCGTGCATCGCCCCCGCCTGCCGCTCGCACTCGATCATCCGCTCGAAGTTGTTGCGGTAGCAGTGCTTGTCGCCGGTGAAGACGACGGTGGCTGGCGCCTCGGTGATCTGTTTCTGCCAGAAACAGGCGCTGCGGAGGGCCTGTTTGCGCTGCGGATCGGTCACGACGACGTAGTGCGTCGGCTGGAGGTTGTACCCGCTGGGCGCCCAGTGCGCGACAGCCAGCAGCCGCTGGAGCAGCCCCTCGGGCAGGGGATCCGGTTTGAAACGCCGCACGGCACGGCGTGATTTCGCAAGTTGTTCAAATTCGTCTAACGTCATCCGGCCCCATGATAGCGCAAGGGCCGCCGGACGACCAAATGGATCAGTCGGCGGTCTGCAGTCGGC
>CALEKX010000161.1 GCA_937904525.1 uncultured Phycisphaerales bacterium | reverse complement strand
CATGCACCATGCACCATGCACCATGCATCATGCATCATGCACCACTCGTCATCAAAAAGAAAAACGCCGGTCTCCGCCGGCGTCCTTCTCCTTCCATATTGTCGACCTGACGGATCGCGCTAATCTGCCTGTGCGAACGGCACGTTGTAGATCTTCCCATCCTGGTAGATCTCAACGCGCTCCACCAGCACCTTGTCGTTCTTCAGCGGGAAGTGCTGGCCGGCATCGTTGAACAACATCTCAAAGTCCAGCCGCTTGAGCACCTTCGGCTCCATGCGGGGTAAATGCACAACATACGCGCGGTTTACCCACACATCGACGTCGGTCCACTCCTCCTCCGAGAGATTGACGATCTCCAGGCGGTTGAGCATGTACCCCACCTGCGCCCGCGCGACGGCTGTCCCCGCCTGCTCGGCGCTGGCGGGATAGGGGAAACGCTTGGCAGCGTCGGCGGCGAAGGCCGTGCTCGACTTGCGCAGCAGCGGGTCGGGATTGGGCAACAGCGTCGGCCGGTCGTGGCAGCCGACGATCAGTCCAGCCAGGGCAATCAAGGTCAATGCGGCACGTCGCGTCATATCAGGAATTCCTCGTAAATACGGTCCGACTTGGGTCGTCCTTCCACATTATCGGACGATCGCCTCCAAACAATTGAGCCGTCCCCCGAATTCCGCGGCAATTTGTCCCTCCAATCCTTCCTCACGCCCGGCGGTACATCCGCGACAGCGTCTCCTCATCCCGCTCCGCCACCACCTGCCCCACACGCCCCCACACCGCTTCATCCCCCCGATGCAGCGCAAGCGCCTCCAGCACCCCGACCGCCGTTGGCAACCCATCCTCCGCCAGTCGCGCCAGGAGGAAATCGATGGCGGGCTCGCTGCGATGCGTCGCGATCGCCAACGCCAGCTCGCGCCGCACTTCAGATGACGTATCCGCCGCCCAGCGATCGGTCAGGCATTTCAGTGCCGCCCCATCCCGCCAGCTCGCAATCGCCAGCGCCGCCGCCTGCCGAACCGACGCCTCCGGCCGATCCATGAACTTCTCGACAAACGACAGACTTTCCCCCGGCGAAAGCTGCATGAGCTGCATCAGACACTCAGCCGTGACATCTTCTTCCGCATCCCCCACCAGCGCTTTCAGCCGCAGCAGCATCGCCGACGGCTCATAGCCCGTACACCCCAGCGCCCGAGCCGCCATCACCCGCACCTGCATCTGCGGATCGACCAGCAGCTCGACCAGCACTTCCAGCGCCAGCGGATCGCCGCATCGCACCAACCCCAGGGCACAGATCCCCCGCAGCTCCGCGGCTGCATCCCCTGATCCGCCAAACGACGGCTCCTTCTGCACATGCCGCGCCCCGCGGCGAAGAACCTCCACCGCCCGCGCCCCGATGTCCAGCAGCGCCTGCGCGATCTGCTGCTTGGCGATGCATCCCCTGTCGCTGCCAGCCATGAAGCGGTCGAAGGCTGCGATCAGATCCGGCTCGAAGCTCGCCAGTTGCTTCTGGCCGATCACCTGCGCCGCCTTGGCGGCGACCAGGTTCTGCCGGCTGGCCAGCCCCTCACGAAGCTGCTGCAGGTGCGCATCTTCCAGATGTTCCACCGTCCGCAGCGCAGCCAGTTGATCGATCTTTTGCTCGATGGAGAGACGTGGCGCGGCCATAGCGTGATCTTAGCCCGCCGGCAGGACGATGCACGCCATTACCGAGATATCGCAGCCGCCGGCTGGCCTGCATCCTCCGCCATCGGCGGCCAGTCGAACGGACCGGATTCCCATCGCCGCATGCGGATGTAGTACGTGGCTTCGCGACCGTCGGGCGCGACGATGCCGCGCCAGGTCTGCTCATAAGCAGGGGCGCTTCGCGTCGGCGGGAAGGCGACGGTGATGTCATACGTGCCGGGCGGGAGCGTCAGCGGAATCACAAACGTGCTGCGCGGCAGCATCTCCCACTGGCGGATATCCGCCTGGCTCGTCGCATGCAGCAGCAATCCGGCTGCAATCAGCCCGCCGCTGACCAGCACATCATCTCCATCCAGCCGCCCCCGTTGGGCGCGATGCGCGCCATACGCGGCGCCGCCGACGATCATCGCCGTGCCGATCGTGCTCTTGATCGCGCGGATCGTGTCGATACTCTGCCAGCGCTGCTCCTGCGCCAGCGCGACCAGGTCCACCGGCGGCCGATCGAGCCCCGCCACGTCGATCCGCCGACCGTTGACGATCACCGTCGGCGGCGGCACGGGCCCAGCCGACTGGGGCGTCGGCTCAAAGCCGGCAATCGCTCCGGCATACGTCAACACGTAGTGCGGGCCATTGCCGTATTCCACCACCAGCGTGACATTCGCCCGCCGGTTCAGCTCATAGTCAGCGATCGCCGCCAGCTCCGGCTGCAATGCCACCGCGCGTTCGAGGTGCGGCCTTGCCCTGTCTTCGCGTCCCAGGCGAATCCAGGATTTTCCGAGCATCAGGTAACCCAGCGCGAAGCTGCTTTCGATTTCGGTGTAGTCGTCCGGCGAGATGCCGTCCTTCTCGTCGCCGTACTCCCGCAGCTTGAACAGGGCATTTTCGAACGCGGCTCGGGCGTTTTCATAGTCCTCGCGCATATAGTAGATCAGCCCGAGGTAGAAATTGACCATCGCGCGTTCGAACGGCTCGCCCTTCCAGATGCGGATCTTCTCATCGACGAGGACTGCGCCCAGCGTTCGGCCGCCGTTGTTGACGCCGACGCTGTTCATCACTTCATACGCCCGCAGGAAGGCCGCTTCGGCTTCGTCCAGGCGATACTCGATCAGGGCAGTCGATCCCAGCCGGGCATTGTTGAGCGCGAAGTTTTCATCCGGCTCATCCGCCAGCTCCCGCAGAATCCGCCGCGCGGAGCTGTAATTGCCGACGAAGTAATCGCTCACCGCCCGCTGGGCCGCCATCTCCTGGCGTGTCGGCCCGCAGCCCAACATCAGCAGGCAGCAGGCGGGAACCAGCAGGCGGCAGGCAGCAGGCAGCAGGCAGCGGAGTACGGCGCGCAGCGACGATGGGCGCGGCGCCTCTACCGCCCGCACACCCCCACCACCATGACCTGTCGCAACACCCATCGACCTCGCACCGCCTTCTGTCTTCTGACTTCTGTCTCCTGTCTTCTATCTTCCCCCGCCGCCTGCTAATCCAGGAATCCCCTCACCGCCGTCTTCTTCAGCTCATATTTGTCCTGCCACAGCACTTCGCGTGTCTCCAGGTCGATCAGCTCGTAACTGCACAGATAGCTGCTGCTGCGGACGCGCGCGTCGACATTGGTGAGAGAGTCGAAGCGTGCCGTCAGCGCGTACTTCGGCTGCATCGCGTCGGGATCGGGGCCGGGCTGGACACCCTCCAGCTCCATCCGGCGGGCATAGAGGTAGGCATCGCGATTGGCGATCCAGATGAACTGCCTCGGCGCGTTTTTCGCCAGCAGGCTTCGCACGCGTGCGACAAACGCATGCTTCTGCCCCGCCGGCAGGATCTCGCCGGTCATGTAGTTCTCGACCGGCAGCAACACGACGCGCAGCGGGCCGTGCTCGGCGATGGCCTGCTGCACCTGCGGATCGCCCGCGATGCTCTGGGCCATCGCATCGGTCATCTGCTGCAGGTCCACCCCGTCCAAGCCGGGGTTAAACCCCACAGCCGTCGCCGAGGCGCATCCGCCGGCAAACACACCCGCCACGCACAGCAGAACCATCAACGCAATTGCCCGCATCGCACTCCCAGGCCTGTCGTATGGCACGGGCTACCAGCCCGTGCTTTCTTCAATGGATCACGTACTGGTAGCCCGTGCCACGTTGCCATCCAGATGAACACGCGTGCACCACACCTATCTGTGTGATCTGTGGCGACATCAACTACCGTCCCACGCGCGTCTCAAACGCGATCGGGATGGTCTCGCGCGTCTTCAGGTTCGTCAGGACGAACTCAGCGAAGTAGTAATCCGTGCCGCGGTTGGGCAGGTTGGTGAACCGCCCCCACAGCTCCCACTCCGGCTGAACGCTGGTCGGCGGAACGGTCGTGCGTCCGTCGCCCTGGCCGAAGGGGTCCTCAACGCCCTCGATCTCCGACGCGCGAGCCCGGGCGATGCGATCCTTACGGTCCAGCAGCATGATGCGATCGCGCCCATACTTGGCGATGTTCGTGCTCAGCCGGCGAATGAAGATGTCGTAGTTGAAGGTCGGATTGGTCGTGTCATTGACCACATCCGTCACCACGATCGTCTGACGTGTAGGCTGATTGAAATCGGGCAGCGCCAGGATCTCCATCACGACGCGATCGGAGGCCTCGACGACATCCGCCGACTGCAAACCACGGTCGCGCCTATCAATATCGCCGACCGGCGGCCGCATCTGGCCATAGTCATGCGGGCGATCCGAGTGGCAGCCGATCATGGCCACCGACATCCCAAGGACAACCGTCCATTTGCTGAGCGAAATCATGAATGCTCCTTTGTTGTCACAGTTCGCATCATCCGGGCTATACGCCAAAAAGGCGCCGCTCCTGCGCCGGCGGCGGGAGACGTAAATCCTTACGATACCCGAGGCAACGCCGCTTGACACGCCTGCGTGCGCCTCTAGCCTTACCCATTAGGACACATCCCGCGCCCCAGGGTAAGTTGCATCCAGCCCCAAACCCCGGAACCGGATGGGTGTCTAATCGGCCGGACGGACGGTGTGACATGACAGGAGGCTACCCGTGCTCAATGCCATCAGATCGGCTGCACTTTCCACGATTGCCCTGACCGTTCTGGCAGGATGTGCCCAACAGGCGGCTCCGCCGCCGCGCGTCGCCGCCCCACCGCCCGGGACGGGCGCCCGCGCGGTCGATCCCGTGCGTCCGGTGGAAGAGACCTATTACGGCCAGGACCGACTCTATGAGGACGTGCCGATCGTGAATGAGCGTCCGCCGGAGGAAGCCGCCTTTGTCCAGGCGTACAACGCCGTCGGCCGGCCGCGGATCACGCTGTTCGTCAACCGCACGCTCGAGGGCCAGATCGTTCCCACCGTGCCGCACGATCCGATCATCGCTGTCGAGCGGTCGCGCCGCGCAACCGGCGGTGTCACCGTCGAAAGGCGCGATGACACGATCTCCCAGGATCGTTGGCGAGACGATCGGCGCGAGCAGATCGACCGTTTCCAGACCACCGGTCCCGGCGAGTACACCGAGACCACCGAGGTCTACCTGCGTCCCGGCGAGTATGACGAGCTGGCTGCCCGCCGGATCGACTACGACGCCATCGAGACGCAGATGACCGATGCGCTGGCCGCCAGCGGCAACACCGTGCTGATGTCCCCCTGGATGGTGCGCCGGGCGCTGACGGCCGAGCAGATCCAGGCCCTCGAACAGGGCCGGCCGCAGGTGCTCCGCGAGATCGCCCAGCAGCTCGATACCGAAATCCTCATCCAGGTGCAGGCGCGCGCCACGCGCCAGACACCGGAGGGACTGCATCTGCGCCTGGTGGTCGACGCCTTCAACATCGGCGACGGCCAGTCGATCGGCCGAGCCGTCGTGGACATGCCTCCGCCGCTGGAGCAGACGACCATCAACCGCTACACGCGGTTCCTGGCGCGCAAGCTGATGTCCGACATGATCAGCACCTGGTCGGCGCCTCCACCGCCGCAGGCGCCCCAGCCGGAGGGCGTCACGCTGCCGACGACCCAGCCGCGGTGACTGTCCAACATCTATTGTCTTCAAGAGGAAACCACCATGCGACTTGCGATTTCACTGATGCTGTTGGCCCTGATGCTCGGCTGTCAGTCGATGCCTCCGCCGGTACAGGCGCGGAACGATCCGTATGTGCCCGACCAGATTAACCTGACGGAGAAGGCTCTGCGCGTCCGCACGGCTTTCACCGAGCCGCAGTTCTCGCGCGATCCGCGCACGGGGATCCTGTATGTTGAGGTGCCTGTCCGTGCGACCACGGACCAGCAGCTTTACATCGAGTATCGCGTGACCTGGCTGGATGAGAACAACAACACGCTCAGCCAGACCGGCTGGCTGCGCGAGACGCTCCCCCCCAACGTCTGGACGCGCCTCCGCGCCAACTCCACCACCCCCAGCGCAGCCGATTTCATCATGGATGTCCGCTTCGGGCGGATCAACTGAGGACTGGTTTCGCGCGAAGGAGCGAAGAGGCGAAGGGCGTGGGGCTATGCGACGAAGCGACGAAGGGAAGAGCAGGAATTCCGTGGCGCGGGCGTCCCTAGTGTGCTGCGCCAACCCCTTCCCCACAGACGAGTTATGTCCTGAAGAGGGACGATAGCGACCCTGCCCTGATCTGATCCTGAATTGACGAACCATGGCGGGTAGCCGATAGTAGTAAAGACCGGGTGCAGGATTCTGTTCACTACCGAGGGCAACCATGCCGCTGACGCGTCCAAAACCGAAGAAGTCCAAGCGGACGCTGCCGCCGCCCGGCCGAAAGCTCACCACGGCCGAGGCCCGGGAGCTGTCGCAGAAGCGATTCAGCAAGGCTTACCGCCTGCTGGCCAAGTAGACCTCTGCATATTACGGATACCCATTGAACCCGGTCATTTGACCGGGTTTTCTTTTTGCCATGGACGATCAGCCTGACTTTCTGACGCTCGAGGACGTGCTCGATATCCACGCCCGTCAACTGGAGTGCTACGGCGGTGCAGGCGGGATCCTCGACATGTCGCTGATCGAGTCCGCCACGGCTGCACCACAAGCCACCATGTTTGGCGAGTTCCTGAACGAAGACCTCCCCACCATGGCTGCCGCATATCTGCAGGGGTTCTCGCAGTCACAGGGTTTTCGCGATGGCAACAAGCGCACGGCCGCGGAGTGCTGCGTCGTCTTCCTGGCGAAGAATGGATATCTGCTCGACTGTGAGCCACTCGAGCTCTACGAGCTCACAATGGCCATGGCAAAGAGAGAAATCACCAAAGACGAGGCCGCCGACTGGATTGCTGATCATCTCACCCCCATGCCCTGAGTGGCCCGGGCGTCCCGCACGTGCACGCCAGGCTCCCCTTCGTCGCTACGTCGCTTCGTCGCTCAACCCCTCTTCGCCGCTTCGCAACTCTGCTTGAGATCCCTCTTCAACCAGCCGCCCTCCGGGCGCATAGCCTTGGCACAGGGCCTTTGAGTCCGCTGGTGTGTACTGGGGATTGTCGCGCAGGCTGCGCAGCAGGCGGTGCATGGCAAAGCGTGTGTACTGGAATGAGCGGATGCCGTCGACGTCGATCAGCATCGGCTGGGGGCCGAGCTTCTCGTCCAGGCGGACGATGAAGTTCCACGCCTTGGCATCCCAGTGATACAAGCCGTCGCGCTCCATCTTCCGCAGCAGCCGGCCGCAGCGGCGAAACAGCTCCTCCCGCTGGGTCGCGTTCAGTGAATCCAGCTCCATCTGCGCCAGCACCGGCCCATCGAGCTTTTCGAACACGATGAGCTGATCGACGGCATACCCCCATCGCCGCCGCTCCATGATGGCGATCGGCCAGGCCGTCGGGATGTCGCGCACGACCAAGCCCCAGGCTTTCTTCCATGCCCGCCGAGCCCGCCCGCCGCGAAACGCGTCGGTCAGATACCGATGCCAGTACTTCCGCCGCGGCCGCTTGACGATGACCGGCACGGGCCGCCCGCCGAGCGTCACCTCGCCCGCCAGCACATCGCCGCTGCGCGTGCGCTTGATGACGTGCAGCTCGTCGCGCTCGATCTGCTGGCGCAACGTCGGCCAGGCAGATGGCCAGCCGTCATCGCCGAGGCTGAGCTGGCTGACGATCGACCATCGCCTCGCCGCGGGATATCGCTTGAAATAGCTGCCCGACCACGTGCCATCATCCAGCCAGCCGAAGTAGTCGTTCCGCTCAGTCGTCTTGCTGACGAACTTGCGGACGAGCTTCCTACGCATCGTGTTGCGGGCGGGCAGGCGACGGGCATTGCCGAAGATCTCCCACGCCCGCTGGAGGTCCGCGCGCGTGGCCACGCGATCGGCACTGTGCGCCAGCCGCATCAGGTCCGATATCCGCAGCCCCCGCTGATGCACGGCATACGCATCCAGCAGGTAAACCTGCCCATCGCGGACCAGAAAGTTCCCCAAATGCAGATCACGATGCCCCAACCCCGCATCCCGCAGCCGCTGGAGAACGCCAAGTACCTGTCGTAGCAGGAGATAGTGATTCTCCAGCCGCTCGCCGCGCATCTGGGCCTGATCGACCAGCTCCGCCAGCGAAACGGCCGGCTCGATGGCCTCCAGGATCACCGCATCGCCCTTGCGGCCGTCGAGCGTGAAGCCCATCATCACCGCCACCGCCCGCGGCGCCGGCACGGCAGCTTTCTGCAGCCATTGCAGGCGCTTGAACTCCCGCATGGCTGGATTGCCCACCACCCGCCGTTTCCACCAGGCCCCGCTGCGGGGGTAGAACTTCAGGTAATACCCCCGGCCCCCATGCTCAAACCGCCATACCTCGCGGTATGGACGCGCCTTGACCCGCTGCCCCAGCCGGGGCAGGTCGGCTAACGTCTGTTGCAGTTGAGCGATCGACACGGCCGGAGGTTATAGCAGATCCGCGAGCGGATCATGAATCGGCCGCCTTTTCTTCGCCGAAACTGTCAATCTGCGAAAGATGGGCCGAACCGAAAACCCCTGCCGATTGCGCCATCTTGCCGGGCGCATTTTGTCCATTTGCCTCACCAGAGACTGTTTTGCATATCACATACTGACCTGACCCAGGACGTTCATGCAACAGCTTGTTATCGCCATTCCGCCGGACAATCCTGCCAGCCACATCAGCGGTTTCCTCGATTCGCTCGAGTCGCTTATCGACCCGGATCTATGGTCGATGCGGCCGGTGTATCTGGATGAAGGCCCCGCCGATGACAACCGCTGGCTGCGCGATCATGCCGAGCGCGGCGGATCGGTGATCTGGTACTTCGCGCGTCCGCAGGATTGCGCGATGATCCGCCGGCTGACCGACAGCGGCAATGCCGTCGTCACCTACAACCGCGACTACCGCGAGCATGGCGCGCATGCCGTCATCGCCGATGTCGAGGAGGTCGTGCGGCAGCAGTTCGAGCGCCTCTGGCGGCCGGGCAAGCGTCGGTTTGCCGTGCTCAGCACGGATCGGCCCAGCCCGTCGATCCGCCAGTACCGCAAGCTGGCTGAGGAACTGGCCATCCGCGCCGGCGTGGGCGAAGCCTTCCGGCAGGTGCGGCTGCCCTATGCCGCGAAGCAGCGGCCAAGTGAGGAGATGCTGGCGCAGATCGACGCCCTGATGAGCAGCGATCCCCCACCCGATGCCGTGATGTGCACCGACATCTTCAGCTTCCGCGGGCTGGAAGTGTGGTTAGCCAAGCATCGGCACGTGCGCGTGCCGGAGGATTTGGGTGTGGCGACGTTCGATCCGGTCCCCTACGCCAACGTCCAGCGCCTGAACCATCAGATCCCCATGGGCATGATGGATCAGCCCAGGATGCTCCAAGCCGCGATCCGCATGCTCGAAACGCACCAGTGCAACCCGCAACCCCAGCCGCAGTTGCAACGGATCCCCGCGACGATGGCTGGCGATGTCCGCGCCACCGTCACCCCGATTGGCATCCGCCTGACCCGCCCCACAGCTGCAACGGCTGCCTGCGCACCGGCATCCTAACGGCATGCAGCGCATCTTCTCCGCCCGAGACATCGCCTGCACCGTCCATGCAGAAGCTGCGCGCGCCATGCCCACTACGCCGTAGGGATGGATGGCAATCCGCCCCCTTGAGGCGCAAACCATCCCCACAGCGCGCAACCGTACCCGCTGGCTCACGGCCGCGTGCCTTCAATATCGCACCATCCGCCGCATCAGACAGATGCAACGGCGCTTTGCGAGCTTTGAGTTCTCCGGGACTTTGCGCTTCCCTCGATGCCCACTAGATCCGATCGTCTTCCCCGCGCAGTGCCAGCGGCGGGCGGAGGATTTCCATCAGGACGATCTGCGACCGCAGCGATTGCGGCGTCAGGCGCGCGTGGATGTCGGCCCGAGCGGCTGCGGCCATAGCGGCCTCGCGGTGGCCGGGGCGCGCCAACGGCGGAGCAATGGTCTGCACGGAGGGAGCCGTGCGAACCGGCTGCTGCGACGGGCGGCGCTGCGGCTGGGCGCGGACGGTCTGCGGCTGGGCGCGGGCCGGGCGTGAGGGGCGCGGCAGCGGCGTTGGCGGCGGAACGGGCGGCGGCGCAGGCTGGGGTGCCGGCCGGGGCGCCGGTTGCGGCGGCATGGGCCGAGGCGGCTGAGGCTGCTGGATCGTCCGCGGATGCGGACGGCGCGGCGGCGGCTCAGCCGGATGCGCCTCACCCATCTGCCGCCGCTGAAGGATCTCCCGGGCGCGCTGATCCCTCTGCCGCTTCTGCTGCGCCTTGCCGATCGCGGAGACGATCGCGCTGATCACCCAGATGATGATGAAGATCAGGCCGTAGATCCACTCGCCAATCTCGATCTGCGCCAGCGTTGTGACATGCCAGGTCATCGCATCTCCGGATTGCGGTTCATGGCTGATGGTGATGCGTCACACACCAGCGGCAGTGGATCGATCCGTGGCGCGGGCGTCTCCCGCGTTGTCTACCCCGAGCCGCGGGCGAGACCAACATTATGCATCAACATAGGCGATAGTCGCCCGAAATCGTCATCCTGAGC
>CALEKX010000160.1 GCA_937904525.1 uncultured Phycisphaerales bacterium | reverse complement strand
GGCGGCAGGCAGCAGGCGGCGATGGACGGATGCGCGAACCTCACTTCGTCCGTCGTCACTTCGTCTCTCCGTCTCTCCGTCTCTCAGTCTCCCCGTCTCCCTCCCATCACGCGATCACCAACGGAATCGCCATCTCCTGCGGGCTCATGCCTGCGTGGACGCCGAGGTACAGGTGGCGGATGGGCTTGTCGCGCGGGTGGTAAGCGAGCGTCGTCGCACGGTAGGTGACGGCGATGTAGTCGCCGAATCGCCTGCGCGCCAGCGGCGACAGCGGGCCGGGGCCGAACAGTTCCATGGCTTCGGCATGGTCGGTTCGCAGCAGCAACATGCCGTCGCCGAAGCGCTCGTTGAACAGGCTGATAAACGCCTCATGCCCTCCCTCGCGCACGTGGAAGATCGGCAGGCGTGCATCGCCCGATGGCGGCACCTCCAGCAGATCCAGCAGCGGATCGCCGTCCAGCAGCAGCGTCTGATCGGCTGGCGGGACATCGATCAAGCCGTGATCGGCGCAGACGACGATCCGCGCGCGATCGCCGACGGCGTGGTACAGCCGCTCGATCTGCGCATCGATGTCCTCCACCAGCGGCACGACGCTTTCGTGCGTCACGCCCAGCCGATGGCAGATCGTGTCGATCTCCGGCAGGTACAGATGCGTGTACGTCGGCCCGGCGGCTTGCAGGACATGCTCAATGACGCGATCGATGGCCTGGGGGATCGTCTGATACCCCATGCCCGGCGCGCCGCCGCGCGACCAGAGGTTGTAGGGCGTATCGCAGATGTCGGCTGGTCCGACAGACAGCGGCTGGTGCGTCATCCGCGGGATCAGCGGCGGCAGGCCGATGACGTCCTTCACCGCGATGCCGCGATGGATCAGCGGCTGCTTGGTGAAACGCTCGCAGAACGGCAGCGTCGTCACCGTCATGCCGATGTCAGGCATGTGCGTGAACCAGCCGGTGATCGCGTGGCGATTGGGATAACCGCCCGTGGCGACGGTCGTCAGCGCGCAGGCGGTGGTCGATGGACAGCTTGCATTCAGACGCATCTTCAGATGCTTGCGGACAAACGACGTCGGCGGCAGGCGATTGACGACGTTCATCCCCAGCCCGTCGAGCAGCGCGAAGATGACATGCTCCGCCGGGCCGATCAGGTCGATCATCTGCCGTACCGGCGGGCTGATCTCCAGGTCGCTTACGCCGCAGATCGTCGCGATCGCCCGCACGAGATGCACGACGTTGGGCGTGTGGTGCGACGGACGGACGAGCCTGCCATCTTCGAACAGTTCCTCGATGGCATCGGACATGGGCATGGGCGCATCGTAATGCCGCTGCGGCTGTACCGGGGCGTGCGAAAATCGCCGCGCGGGCGGTTTTGCGGATTTGCCGGCCGATCCGGCTAGAATGCGGATATGGACGTCGTCTATCTGGACAACAACGCCACGACCCGCCCGGCTGATGAGGTGATTGAGGCGATGACGCTGCACCTGTCGACGCTGTACGGCAATCCGTCCAGCGTGCATCGCTTCGGCCAGCGAAGTCGTCAGAGCATCGACCAGGCGCGGGCGACGGTCGCCGAGCTCATCGGCTGCGCCGACTCCGAGCTGATCTTTACCGGCGGCGGGACGGAGGCGATCAACCTGGCTATTCGAAGCCTGCTCAAGTCGCGCGCCCCGCGCCGGCGGATCGTCACATCGACCGTCGAGCACTCGGCGACGCGCGAGCTGTGCAAGGTGCTGGCGGAGGATGGATTCGAGATCGTCGAGATCCCCGTCGATCGCGAGGGGCTGCTCGATCTCGACCGGCTGGCGTCAACCGTCGATGACCAGACAGCGCTGGTCACGATGATCTGGGCCAACAACGAGACGGGCGTGCTGTTTCCGGTCGAGCAGATCGCGGCGATCTGCCGGCCGAAGCGCGTGTCGCTGCACATCGACGGCACGCAGGCGGTCGGCAAGATTCCCGTCGACGTCAAAGCCGTCGGCATGGATGCGATGAGCTTCGCGCCGCACAAGTTCCACGGGCCGAAGGGCGTGGGTGTGCTGTATGCGCGGCGCGGGCTGCGGATTCATCCGCTGATCATCGGCGGTCCGCAGGAGCGCAACCGTCGCGGCGGGACGGAGAACGTGCCCGGCATCGCCGGCACGGGCGTCGCGGCGGAGCTGGCGTTGCAGCATCTGGCCGACATGCAGCGCGTCGCGGCGATGCGCGATCGGCTGGAGCGGTCGATCCTCGAGCGAATCGAGATCGCGCATGTGAACGGTTCGCGTGAGCATCGCCTGCCGAACACGACGAACATCGGCTTTGAGCGGCTGGAGTCGGAGGCGATCTTGCTGCTGCTCAGCGAGCAGGGGGTGTGCGCGTCGGCTGGCGCGGCGTGCAGCAGCGGCAGCCTGGAGCCGTCGCATGTGCTGAAGGCGATGGGGATCGATCCGATCATCGCCCACGGCGCGATCCGCTTCAGCCTGTCACGGTTTACGACAGATCAGGAGATTGATCGCTGCCTGGAGGTTCTGCCGGGTGTGATCGAACGCTTGCGGCAGGTGCTGCCTGTGGGGTGAGTCGCTCACCGCAGAAACGCGGAGGCGCGGAGGAGTCGCTGGGGATTCTTGCGTGGCGCGGGCGTCTCACCCGCGTTTCTCATCGATAGACCCCAAAATCGCGGGCAAGATCTACATTATGCATCAACATAGGCGATAGTCGTCCAAAATCGTCATCCTGAGCGTAGCGAAGGATCTCAACCGTCCGAACGCCGAGATCCTTCGCTTCGCTCAGGATGACCTTCTCGAAAGGACGTACGCCGATCATGCGTAATGTTGGGGACGCCCGCGCCATGTGTTTCGGCCAACTCAGCGGAAAACCTCTGCGCTCTGGGCGTCTCTGCGGTGAATAACCGAATCTACCGCGGACGAGACGCCCCGGCTGAGGCGTTCTGGCGGAGGCGGCGTTTGATGGCGAGGTTGATCGCCATGTCGATGGCGGCGCGCATTGAGCCGGGGTTGGCTTTGTTGCGGCCGACCAGATCGAAGGCGGTGCCGTGGTCCGGGCTGGTGCGGATGATCGGCAGGCCGATCGTGAGATTCACAGCCTGATCAAACGCCAGCAGCTTCACGGGGATCAGCCCCTGGTCGTGATACATGGCAACGACGGCATCGAAGCGGCCGTCGCGGGCTTGCAGGAAGACCGTGTCCGGCGGATAGGGACCGGTGACATTGATCCCCTGCTCGCGGGCCATCATGATCGCGGGGGTGATGATGCGCTCTTCCTCATCGCCGAACTGGCCGTTCTCGCTGGCGTGCGGGTTGAGGCCCGCGACGGCGATGTGCGGCGCGGGGATGTCAAACCAGTCGACCAGCGCCCGATGCAGCAGCTCGATCGGCGTGAAGACAGCACCGATGTTGAGCCGGCCCCACAGGCTGTTGAGCGGTACGTGCACCGTCGCCAGCACGACCTTCAGCGGCCCGCCGGCGAACATCATTGCAAATCGGCGCGAGTTCGTCCGATCGGCAAACAGCTCGGTGTGGCCCGGATAGCCATAGCCGGCCAGCTTCCAGGATTCCTTGGCGATCGGCGCGGTGACGACGGCATCGACGATGTTCAGGTTGGCGGCTTCGATGGCATCGAGGCAGAAGCGCATCGAAGCCTGCCCGCCGATGCGGCTTGGCGCGCGAATCGCGCTGCCGAGCACCGAGTACTGGTCGTAATCCACCACGACCACGTCATGGGGATAGCTTCGCAGCCGGCCATTGGACTGATCGCGCCACCAGAAGACATCGAACTCCGCCAGATCGGCTGCATACGCCAGCAGCTCGTTCATGCCGTAGATGATGTACCGGGCGCGATGGCGAAGGATTGGATCAGCCAACGCCTTGACGATCACCTCCGGCCCGATGCCGGCGGGGTCGCCCATGGTGATCGCAATGGTCGGTCGGTAACTCATCGCCTAAAAGGAACCTACGAGCGCCGGCGTCAAAAGGAAAGTCAAAAACGCGCGTTTGGGCGCCTTCGGGGCGGGCAGGTCAGGCGGCCCGGCGCATTTTTTTTGGATGTTGCATTCTGTTGCATTCTGTTGCATCGGCCGCTGCCGGGCGGGGCAG
Organism: uncultured Phycisphaerales bacterium; assembly: GCA_937904525.1. Taxonomy (GTDB): domain Bacteria; phylum Planctomycetota; class Phycisphaerae; order Tepidisphaerales; family Tepidisphaeraceae; genus CALEKX01. The sequence goes on along the minus strand of CALEKX010000160.1, from coordinate 4,943 downwards.
GCGAATGCATCGGTGACAGACCGGAGACGTATACCTTACGGAATACGAACGTCAAGTCGGTGGAGGAATTTCTGCCCCGACCGCGATGACGGCGGGCGAGGGCCGGAATGGGGCGGGATGTGGTCCGCGGTTTGCGAAGCCTTTGCTGTTACCGCGCAGCCGTGGCGGCTGCCGTTGGGTCCGAAACGACAAGGAGCCGGACATGCAGGGAAAGAAGGAACAACTGGGGAGCATCGGGGAGCAGGAACGCATTTATTCGCTATTGGGCGCGGGCGCATTGTTGATGTCGGGGTTGCGGCATCTGTCGCTGATGCGGCTGGCGATTGGGGGATTCCTGGCCTATCGCGGGGCGACCGGCCATTGCCCCATCCGCCAGGCGATCGAGCAGCAGCGGCTGGCGTCCCATGACGCCGCCCAAGCCAGCGGCCATCCGCGGGAAGAGCTGTGGGCGAAGCAGCCGGCAACGGACGTCGTCGACGAGGCGTCGATGGAATCCTTCCCCGCCAGCGATCCGCCGGGGTACAGGCACTGATCGGCTCGCGGCATCTGAACAGCCCTCAAATCGCCGCCGTGGTGGACGCCGCTCGCGCGGCGTTTTATGCTGCGCCGACATATGAGCCATCGGTACCTGATCACGGGCGGAGCGGGGTTCATCGGATCGCATCTGGCTGAGCGCCTGCTGGATGACGGCCATGCCGTCACAGTGCTGGACGACCTGTCCACCGGCCGGGAAGCCAACATCCGCCACCTGCTGGGCCGGCAGGGATTCCAGCTTGTCCGTGACACGGTGGAAAACCAGGCCATCGTGAACACGCTGATGTCGCAGTGCGACCGCGTGTTTCACCTGGCGTCGGCTGTGGGGGTGCAACTGGTTGTGGATGAGCCGGTGCGGACGATCCGCACGACGATCCACGGCACGGAGGTGGTGCTGGAGGCTGCCTACCGGTTCAACCGGCCGGTGCTGATCACGTCGTCTTCGGAGGTGTACGGCAAGGGTGTGCGCGTGCCGTTCGACGAGGAAGATGACGTCGTGATGGGCTCGACGAAGCACAGCCGATGGTGCTACGCCTACAGCAAGGGGATCGACGAGTTCCTGGGACTGGCGTATCACCGGCAGTTCGCGTTGCCGGTGGTGGTGGTGCGGCTGTTCAATACCGTCGGCCCGCGGCAGGTCGGGATGTATGGCATGGTGCTGCCGCGATTTGTGGAAGCCGCGCTGGCGGGCAAGCCGCTGCGCGTCTTCGGCAGCGGCGAGCAGACGCGCTGCTTCTGCCATGTCAGCGATGTGGTCAGTGCCCTGGTTGCCCTGATCGGCAACAACGAAGCGTACGGCGGCGTGTTCAACGTCGGCAGCGACGAGGAGATCAGCATCAACGACCTGGCCAGGCGGGTGATCGAACTGACCGGTTCCTCCAGCCGGATTGAACATGTCAGCTACGAACAAGCCTATGGACAGCCGTTTGATGACCTGGCCCGCCGCGTGCCCAGCCTCAAACGCATCCGAGCCGTGATCGGTTTTGCACCTAAATTCAATCTGGACCAGATCATACAGTCGGTCATCGCCGACCAGCGGGGCGGGTAACCCGCCGCCCGGGAATTATAGGACGCCACAACGTCCCACCTCGGTGGTTTTACTGGCATGGGGAGATTTTTGGGGTAGACTGGTATCCACCATAGGAACAGTTGAACCGGCCGTCGGGGGCTGCCGATGTTCCCCGGGCGGCGGTCAGCGCCGCCGATTGCCCGCGAGTACCGCCGTCCGTCGCCGAGGCGGTCCCTGGAAGGATAGAGCGTGAAGATCTACGGCATGTTAGCCCAGGCAGCGTCGTGGGACGATGTATTGTCGCCGTATATCTACGTCTTCTACGCGTCCTTTCTTGTTTCCTTCCTGTTCACCCCCGTCATGCGGACGGTGGCGACCTTCTTCAACATCATCGATGAACCTGATCGCATCCGGAAGATGCATCGCACGCCCGTGGCCTATCTGGGCGGGGTGGCGGTCTTCCTCGGGTTGCTGGCAGGCTTGGCGACCAGCCAGTTCCTGACGCTGCACCGCCTTGAGCCCGGCTGGCCGGAGCATCTGGTCATCAAGTTCAGCATCGTGGTCGGCGCATGCGTGATCGTGCTGCTGGGGCTGTGGGATGACATCCAGCGTGTCAGCCCGGCGGTGAAGATCGCGGGGCAGGTGTTTGCCGCCCTGATGCTGCTGGTGGATGGCGTGGGCACGAAGATCGCCGGCCCGGGGCTGGCGTTCCTGTATCGCCTGTTGCAGGCCAAGTTTGGCGCCCCGGCGCTGTCCAGCGAAGTGTTCGACGTGATCGTCGTCATCGTCAGCAGCATGAGCGTGATCGCGATCATCGTCTTCTGCTGCAACGCGACGAACCTGATGGACGGCCTGGACGGCCTGTGCGGCGGCGTGACGGCGATCATCTCGGCTGGCTTCCTGTTCCTCGCCGTGAATCTCGCGATGTTTGGCGGGGGCCTGGGGACGAACTGGGACGGCTTGCGGGTGGTGCTGGCGCTGGCGCTGCTGGGGGCGGTGCTGGGATTCATCCCGTACAACTTCAATCCCGCGAGCATCTTCATGGGCGACACGGGCAGCATGCTGCTGGGGTATACCTGCGGCGTGCTGATCGTGCTGATGGGCCAGGGGCAGCATCCCAAGTGGTTCCTGGCGTCGATGGTGATGTTCGCGCTGCCGGTGCTGGATACGGCACTGGCGTTTGCCCGGCGATGGGTCAACGGCCGGCCGCTGTTCAGCGCTGACAAGTTCCACATCCATCACCAGTTTGTCAGCCGCGGCTTCTCGGTGAAGCAGACGGTCATCCTGATGTATGGGATGGCGATCGGGTTTGCGGTGCTGGGGTCGCTGATCGTCTTTTTGCGGACGCGGTATGCGGTGGCGTTCTGGATGGTCATCTTCGGCTGCCTGCTGGTAGCCGCCTACAAGATGGGCATGGTGCATGAGCGAAAGGCCGCGGTTGAGCCCAAGCGGATCGGCGAAGGCGCCGCGGAAGGCGCGACGGCTGTCGAATCGGAGGAAGCCGGCGTGATCGAGATCGTCGATGCCCCCCAGGCGCCCGAATCCCCCTCCGTCAGTCCCCACACCTGGCCCACCGCCAGCCAGCCTCGAACGCTGTGATGGTCGGGATACAAGTCAAACGGCGAACGTGAAGGCGCGAAGATCACGAAGGTGTGGGATAGCGCAAAGACTTCAAAGCGTCCAGAGATCGCAGAGTTGTTGATGGCATGTTGCTTGTTGCATGTGGCGCGTTGACATCCATCGATTGCCGGCAACTGGCAACTACTGCCAACTGCCAACTCTGCCTCATAGCCTCTCGCCCGGCAGGCGGGCTGCCTGTTTCACCCACGACACGAACTGCTTCTCATCGATCGCTTCACCTTCGTGGATGTGGTAGTAGCGCACGCGCGGCTGCTTTGACCCGACCGGCGGCGGTGGGGTTAGCGCGGCGCCCTGGAAGAAGGCCACTTTCACGTAGCGCGTGATGCAGTGAAAGCTCACAAACCAGCCGTCGGCATCCGGGGCGCCGTAGAACGGAGAGTTCCACTTCACGGCTTTGCGGACGTCGGGAACCGCCCGCTCGATCAGCTCATCCAGCCGCCGGCCGACGTCATGCTTCCAGCCGGGCATCGCGCGGATGTACGCCTGCACCGGCACATCCCCATCCCCCTTGGGGATCTGTGGATTGCCGCCGGACAGGAGCCTCGGCTCGGAAGCTTCCGCCTTGCGGCGCGACGGAGCCGCGCGCTTCGCAGATCGGGGGCTTCTGGCGTCTGCCATGCGTCTTCCTCTCGAGCCGGTGCGATGTGCGCCGGTCTACTTCTCCTGCACCGCCGGCTGCGTCGTGGGCAGAATGTGCTCCAGGTCAAAGCGCAGCACGTCGTAGGGGTTGTGATCGGACGTCGCGTTATGGACTTCGATCTTGAGGATCGACTGCGGATTCTTCGGCCGGCCGGTGGAGCGGTTCTCGATCTCGGCTTGCGCGATCGTGCGCACGACGTCCATGCCCTGCACGACCTGGCCGAAGGCGGTATAGCGGCCGTCGAGCGAGCGCGTGCGCTCGTAGTTGAGACAGATGAAGAACTGGCTGCCGGCGCTGTTGGCGAACTGCGGCCGCGGCATGGCACCGGACCGCTCATTCGGATCGCCCTGGCGCGCCATGGAGAGGACGCCCTCGCGATGCGGGCGATCGTTGAACTCAGCCGGGATGCTGAAGCCCGGACCGCCGCTGCCGTCGCCGCGCGGATCGCCGCCCTGGATCACGAAATCGGGCACGATCCGGTGGAACGTCAGCCCGTCGTAGAACCCTTCGCTGGCCAGCCGCAGGAAGCTGTCGACCGTGGCGGGCGCCGAGTTGTAGTAGAAGATCACCTCGATCGGCCCGTGCTCGGTCTGGATGACGGCGTACTGCAGGGGCGAGACGCGCACGACCATCGGCCCGACGGGCGCGCCCTCGCGGCGATCGGCTCGCACATCGACCACCAGCGGCGTGCCGAGGAACTCGCGGCCGACGTTGTCGACGCGGTAGGCTTCGACAACGTACGTTGCCGGCACGGACAGCGCCTGCGGGAAGATCTCGCGCAGATCGACGGTCTGCCCGCCGTTGACGATGGTTGCGTCAGGGTCCATCGGCTCGCGCTCGCTGCCGCCGAACTCGCGCATGACCAGCCGCACCTGTCCGGGCGCGTCGATCTTCACCTCCAGCGGCTGAGACGGCGCAAACCACATCCGCGCCGGGACAAGAACGGAAAACAGCGTCAGGTACGAAACGAGAAACGAAGCGGTCATCGGTGGGGGACTCCTTCTTGTTCTTGTTACTGGGTGTTTGGGAGTTTTGTTGTTTTGTGTTTTGTTGTTTGGTTCTTTCGCTGCTGACTGCAGACCGCCGACTGCCGCCTGCCGCCCGCTGCCTGCCGCCTGC
>CALEKX010000159.1 GCA_937904525.1 uncultured Phycisphaerales bacterium | reverse complement strand
AAGATCGAAGTGTGAGGGGTAGCGTAAAGCGCTTCGCCGGACCCTACAGATTCAGCCGGCACGGCCGCGTCAAAGCGCCGCAACCAACACGCAATGTGCAATCCAACTCTTTGCGCTCTTTGTAATCTCTGAGATCTTTGCGCTTATTCCTTTTGCGCCACCTTCGCGGCGCCGCCCCTGAAAATCACTTCCCGAACAACCCCTCATCTCCCACCGGTTCAGCCGGCGGGGTGTAGGGGATGCCCAGGTGCTTGTACGCCAGCGGCGTGGCGCGGCGGCCTTGGCGTGTGCGCGTGACCATCGCCGTCTGCAGGAGGTACGGCTCGATCACATCCTCCAGCGTGTCCCGCTCTTCGCCCATCGTGGCAGCCACGGCTTCGATGCCGACCGGACCGCCCTGATACACCTCGATGATGGTCCGCAGGAACTGCCGATCCTGTTCATCCAGCCCGCGCTCGTCGATGCCTTCCAGCGCCAGGGCCTCGCGCGCCACAGCCAGCGTCAGTTTTCCCTTCCCCTCGACGGCTGCGAAATCCCGGCAGCGCCGCAGCAGCCGATTGGCGACGCGCGGCGTGCCGCGGCTTCGCTTGGACAGCTCGCGCAGGGCCTGCTCTTCGGCGGGCAGGTTGAGCTGCCGGGCGTTGGCTGTGAGGATGACAAACAGCTCCTCCGGCGAGTAGAACTGCAGGTTCAGTGGAATGCCGAAGCGACCGCGCATCGCTCCGGTCAGCAGCCCCAGGCGCGTCGTCGCGCCCACCATCGTGAACGGCTTGAGGTCGATCGTGACGACGCGCGCGTGCATGCCGGCGTCGAGCGTGACGTCCACCTTGTAGTCCTCCATCGCCGGATAGAGGTACTCCTCGACAGCCGACGGCAGACGGTGGATCTCGTCGATGAACAGCACATCCCCTTCGCCCATCCGCTGCAAAATGCCGACAAGATCCGCTGGCTTGGTCAGCGCAGGGCCGTTGGTGACATGCACCTGCGCGCCCATCTCATTGGCGATGACATGCGCCAGCGTCGTCTTGCCCAGGCCGGGGGGGCCGTGCAGCAGCACGTGCTCGACCGGCTCACCCCGCTGGCGGGCGGCATTGACGGCGATGCGCAGCTTGCGAATGACCGGCTCCTGCCCGACGTACTGATCGAATCGCTGGGGCCGCAGCGCATAGTTGAGGCGATTTTCCTCTTCGCCCTGGCTTTGTGCGGAGATGATGCGTTCACGCGCCATTGCAGCGACAGTTTTACACGCTTTGCCGCCCCTAAGCCATGTCCGCGCTTCTCCCTTCGTCGCTTTCGACCCAGGGGCCCATTGCCATGTGCCCCTACAGTTGCCGCGCCTCCAGGATCAACTGCTGCCGCAGGTCGTGCAGCCGTTCCTCCAGACCGACGGGATACTCATGCGGATTCAACAGCCGCTTGATCCCCGGATGCAGATGCAACAACTGATCCAGCGTTCGTCGCTGAATTTGCCGCAGATCCGGCGATGTGTAGACGCATCGCCCATTGCGGAAGACCGGCACGAGCAGGTCCTCCCAAGCCATGTCCGGATCGAATCGCTTGCGGCGCGTGACGTCGGCCGGGTCGATCATCAGCGGGGCGTCGTCGATCCCCTGAGCCTCGTTGTAGATGCAGTCTCCGGCGAACTCCCCATCCCGCAGGTAGCGCCGCACCTGCAGCACGCCCGGAAATGACGTCTTGGCTTGCGTTTGCGACAGCTTCAGCTTGAACGTCCAGGGCGACTGCGGGTTGTCACGGATCGCCGACAGCTTGTAGACCCCGCCCAGCGCCGGCTGATCGTATGCCGTGGCCAGCCTTGTGCCGACGCCCCAGGTGTCGATCTTCGCGCCCTGCAACTTCAGCGAGGTGATCACATGCTCATCCAGGTCGTTGCTGGCGACGATCGACGCCTTTGGAAATCCGCCCTCATCCAGGATCTTCCGCGCCTCGATTGACAGATACGCCAGATCGCCCGAGTCCAGGCGAATCCCCGCCATCTCGTGGCCGAGCCGGCGCATCTCCTGCCCGACCTGCACGGCCCGGCGGACGCCTTCGAGCGAGTCGTAGGTATCCACCAGAAAGATGCTGTTGCCCGGCTGGGCGGCGCCGTAGGCGCGGAACGATTCGAGCTCATCGTCAAAGCTCATCACCCAGCTATGGGCGTGCGTCCCCTTGACCGGAATGCCGAACAGCTTGCCAGCCATGAGGTTACTGGTCGCGGCGCATCCGCCGACAAACGCCGCGCGCGACGCTGCGATCCCGCCATCGATCCCCTGCGCCCGCCGCAAGCCGAACTCCAACACCGGCTGGCCCTCAGCCGCCAGCGCGACGCGCGCCGCCTTCGTCGCGATCAGCGTCTGGAAGTTGATGATGTTCAGCAGCGGCGTCTCCAGGAGCTGGCATTGCAGGATCGGCCCGATGACGCGCACCAGTGGCTCATGCGCAAAGACGACCGTTCCCTCGGGGATGGCGTCGATGTCGATCTCCCACTTCAGCCTGGCCAGATCGTCGAGAAAGGCCCGCTCAAACAGCGGCTGGCCGTCATCGCCCCGCAAGCCGGCCAGGTAATCCAGGTCCTCCGTCTCGAAGCGCATCCGCTGGACGTACTGGATCGCCGCCTCCAGCCCGCACGCCACAGCATACCCGCCCTCAAACGGTGCTGACCGAAAGGACAGGTGAAAGACAGCCTGCTTCGCTGCCGTCCCCGACTTCCAGTACGCGTACGCCATCGTGAGCTGATACAGATCCGTCAGCAGCGACAACGGCGAGCTGTACAGTTGGTCGAGCATGGGCGAGTTGTCAGTTGTCAGTTG
>CALEKX010000158.1 GCA_937904525.1 uncultured Phycisphaerales bacterium | reverse complement strand
GACAGGATGCCGCCGGACTTCACCGTCGTCGGCCCACCGATGGCGCCCGAGCCGCCGAGCGTGCCGCCTTCGTTAACGGTGACGGTGGTCTGGCCCAGCGAACCATCCACGATCAGCGCACCGCCGTTGATGGTGGTTGCGCCGGTGTAAACATGGTGACCGGTGAAGATCTGCGTTCCGGTGCCGGTCTTGACCAGGGGGCCGGTGGCATCGCGCGAGCCGCTGAACACGTACGTGCCGCTGCCACCGATCGTCAGCGTGTGCCCGGTTCCGATGACCGACCCACCGCCATCCGTTCCATCAACCAGACCCGCGATCGTTACATGGTTACTGATCTGGAACGTGGCGCCTGCATTGACATGGACAACGTTGTTTACATTCAGTGCGGTGTTCGAAGACGCCTGGACCGTACCGACATTGGCGAACACCGACCCTGCAAAGTCGACATTGTTCCCGGCAAGGTTGAAGGTGAGGGTCGGGCTGTTCTGGACGATCTGCGTCACGTTGGCGCCGATGCTTCCCCCGAAGCCGAGCTGGCCGCTCTGATCGCTGTTCAGGATGAGGGCCCCGACGTTGTTGAACACAGCGGTCGAGGTAGAACTGATGTTCCGGTTCGTCCAGATCACGTTGCCCGTTCCGGTGACGGTGCCTCTGATCTCGGCGAAGTCCAGCACCAGATCGTGGTTCTCGAGGGTGATGGTGCCACTGAAGGAGCCGGGGCCGCTGCCGTGAATGCCCATCAGCTTCACCGTGCCGGTGTTGCCGCCGCGGACGATGATGTCATTGGGGTTGAGGCCGCGCGCCTGGAGGGTGACATCCTCGCTGCCGGAGGTATCGCCCAGGATGATCTGAGCACTGCCGAACTGACCATCGGTCGTGCCGGCGCGGACCGTGCCGGACTTGATCGTGAAGGTGGTCGCGTTGGGCCCCATGACGCCGTTGAGCTGGAGCAGGCCCGTCTGCGAGCCGACGTACTCGATCGCGCCGGCGTTCTGCACGTTGCTGAGTGTGATCGAATTGTTGCCCGGCTTGCGGATGTAGATGTTACCGGTGCCGGTGATCGACGTACCACTGGTCATTCCCACGGTGCCGGTAGCTGTAGAGATGTCCAGGTCGCCGTTGATCACGACGTTAACGCCGAGCCGGATGCTGCCGGTGCCAAGGGTGCCGAGGAAGGCACGGTTGTTGCCCAGGGGATTGGTCGTGCCGCCGGTGTTGTCGAGCGTCAGCTTGTAGTCGTTCTCATGGGGAGTCAGCTCGAAGTTCGCGTCGACGTTGTTCTGGATCTGACCGATCGTAACGTCGACGTCGAGCTGACGTGCTCCGCCAGTGATGCCGGAAAAGTTGACGATGTCGCCTGGATTGTTGGTCGGGGCGGTCATCGGGCCGCCAATCCATAGGCTGTCGGTCCAAGTCGAGCCGCCCTGGAGCATGAGGGTGTGGGTTGTGGCGGCCTGTGCCTGAGTTCCAGCGACCAGGCCGATGACCGCTGTCGCGGCTGCGCGCCGCAGGATCGTGTTCCGACGAGCTGACCTTCCGATGACCTGTGTGTGCTGCATTTCCATGCCTCCTGTTAATGATGATTTACGAGCCCGTGCTCCGGGGAAGTGATTGCTCCGCATTGCGGTGTCTCCAGATGGGGAGAGGGCCGGCATCGTCCCAAGGCTTGACCCGACAATACATAGATGCTCAATAATGGGGTCCTTTGGCAGATCGAAAGGTGATGGGATGGATCGCCTGGGAAAACGCCGGTCGCCCTCCTCAACACATGTATACTACATGGCTTATTATGGGGTCTCCCATTTGGGTAGTCAACGAAAAACCTAAGAAAACCGCCGTGCTAAGGGCCCGCGGGTTGTTTAAAACATGTCTAATTCGTGCGAGGCTTTGGGCCCCGTGGAGTCACAGCATCGGCGTGCCCTCGGGGAAGGCGAAAACGTCAGGATCGCAAGAAAGTGCTGGCCCCTGAAGAGGGGCCAGGCACGTTCCCATCTCATTGAGCCGGCAGTTTCGGGCCATAGAACGCGATCGATTGGTAGCCGTAGTCGTAGTAGGTGTACGCTATGAGCTCGCTGATGGGCACGAACTGTGCCGAAGCATCCGCGTACACGACGTTCTGTCCCTTGGGAAGTTGGGGTGAACCGGCGACGTCATGACCGCGCCACAGCCGCGGGGACTGCTTGAGGTCCACGCTCGTCACGCAGCCCCACAGCCCATAGCCGCTCTTGATCGTGGTCAGCCGGCTGAGATCCGGCTTCGGCGGTGTCATCCACGGCTGCTCAGGAGCATAGAAGAACGAGTAACCGCACTCACCGCTGCCGCCTTCCTTGGCGTAGAAAGAGACGGAGGGGTTGTAGGTATCGTACTGCAGACCAGGGCAGAACATCGCCTCCCAGTTACCACCCATGTACGGATCCACGAAGGTCTTGATCATGTTGATGCCCGACCCGTACTGCAGGAGCGGCAGCACATACATCGGACCCGAGCGGTAGGGCAGGCGTCCCTGATTATCGCTGGCATACATGATGGTGGCCTGGCCGATCTGTCGCAGGTTGCTCAGGCACTGAACCTGACGGGCGGCCAGCCTGGCCTTGGTGAGGGTCGGCAGCAGGATGGCGATCAGGATTGCGATGATCCCGATCACCACCAGCAGTTCGACCAGCGTAAATCCTCTGCGTCGCATTGTCTGCTCCTTTCGAGCTTCTATCTTTGTTTTTCAGACCCAGGATCGCAGCTTTTCTCGCTCGCGGGGTCCGATTGCTTATGTACGCCTCTACCGACGGTCTACAGGCGCCGCCTGCTCATCAGCCCGGCAGCCACAGCAAACAGAGTCAGACTGCCGGCTCAGGTGCATAGCTGATGCCGTTCAAGATGATCTGTCCGCCGATATGGCTGAGCGTCAGCGGCGAGCCTGGATCGAAGCCCGGTCCGCTGATGTCGAAGGTCGCAACGAGATCGGGGCCGGATGCCAGCGTGCCATACTCGAACACGACAATCGATCCGCCATCCTGGAACCCGCTGCCGAGGATCAGAGTCCAGTTGCTGTTCAGATCGGGCGTGCCGCCGACGATAGATGGTCTTGTTGATAACACGATCGATCTGCATGGTTCCTTCTCCTGATGTGCGGGTGTGCAGACACAACCCGGAAAACTTACGGAGATAAGCAGGTGCATCTCCTCCAACTGAACGCGTTACGTGCTTTTCCCTCCCAAGCCCCGACCGGATTGTCCGGCCGATGCCTTTCCGCTGGACGGACGGTCGTACAACATCTGCGATTGGTTTCAGACCGAGGCCGCGCCCCGATCGATCGGCACATGTGCTAGACATGTCATATATTGCTCTATCTCTGCTGCCTGTCAAGAAAAATTTTGCCAAATGGCCATAGGTGTTGGCTTATCGCTGTGGTGAGGCGCCCGGCCTGAACATGTATACAGCGCCGTCCACGGGACGTTTGCACCGGGTTTCCCCCAGAGGGTTAGACTAAGCGTCCGGTCGGGCAGAGGTTACGGTCGATCGGCATGGCATTTGACATGGATTGTCGTCGGGCGGTGGCGAGGGCGTATGTGACAAGTGTGGATCATCAACCGAGGTGGCGAAGCTGTTTGGCTGCAGCACCTATGGGTACGGCGGCTGATCCAGCATGGTCATAGACTTGGCACGCTCGAGCCGCATTCGATCACCCGCCATGACAACCAGCGTACCTGCGACGACGCCGATGAGCCGGCGATCCGCGACCTGATCCGCCGCAAACACGACGCCACGCTGGCGGAGGTGGCTGAGGCGATGGGCAAGCCGGTGTATCCGGCCACCGTCAGCCGCACGCTCAAGCGGCTGAACCTGCCGCGAAAAAAAGTCGACCCGTGCCGCAGAGCAGGATCGTCCCGATGTGAAGGCCGCACGCGAGTCCTGGTTCGAGCAGGTCGCTGATTTACAGGTCAATCAGCTCGTATTTCTCGATGAGTTTGGCGCATCCACCACGATGCAGCGTACGCATGGCCGGGCCGCGCCGGGGGAGCGTCTGGGCCATGTTGAGTCCGTGGCGATCAGCCGAACCAGGCATGAAAACAAGAGGGGGCGCCGGACGTCGCAGAACGTCCTTGCGCCCCTAACTTGTTGCACACACAACGATGTTACTTCTGTATCACGCGGAACGCGCCGGTTGCCAACGCCGGCAGCTTCAGCGTGAGTGTGCCGTCAACGATGCTGCCCGATGGCCCATTGAACAGGGGCTCGAGCGTTGCGCCCGCCAGCTCGGGAAGCACTAGCGCTGCTTCTGTTGGCTCGTACTCGGTGTTCACGTAGACGAGGAACCGCCCGGTGGTTTCGCTTCTCGCCAGGATCGCATGGACGTGTCCGTCGCGGGACTTGAGTGTGCTTCGATTCGGCTCCAGCAGCGCCGGCGCGAAGACCTTCGCTTCCGCAATGACCTCCGTGAGCACCGCGACAGTCTCAGGATGATAGCCGGCGCCTTCGGCGCCTGTGCGATCGCCTGTTTCCTTCCAGCAGTACCAAATAATGCCCTGCACGCCATGGGTGAGCGCGATGTAGGACATCGCGCGCACTTCTTCGGGCGTTTCACGGTGACGCTCGTTGTTGCCGAAGGCCTGGACCACCGCAATCACCGGCTTGCGATATCGAACACCCTGGCGGGCGGTGTCCATGGAATCACCGACGATGCGCAGAGGCCGACGTGTGCCGTAGTAGATTGGGTAAATGTCGACGCCGAGTACATCCGCGCCTTCGTGAATCCGCGGATCGCCCGTGCTCACAATGTAAGTCGGGTGATCTTCGTCCAAGTTGTGCCAGTAATCACGCAAGCGATTGATGTACGGGATCATGCTGTAGCTGGGCTCATCGGCTGTGTACCACATGCCCAGCACCCGTGACGGATCGTCGCGCACACGCTCAGCATTGGCACGGAACTGCGGATTGATCTCGAAGTCGAAGTGCTTCGGGTTCTTTCCAGCATTGTGGACGATCTGAGCCCAGGCTTGGTCCTCATAGATCATGGTCAAGCCGGCTTTCTTCAGCTTCTCGAAGTTGGCCGGCGTGGCGTCCCAGTTCCATAGCTGGATCATATTGATGCCGGTCCGCGCTGCGGCCTCGATCTCATCGCCGGCGACATGATACAACCCCAGTGGGAAGAACGGCTTACCCTCTTTGAGCAGAACGCCGTCCTGATCCACAAACATTTGTCCAGGCCGAACCGGGACGATCTTGAATGAGGCCGATGCAGCCTCGTCTGTTGGACGGCCGCTCACCACCTTCGCATGGAGTGTATAGGTGCCTGGCGCAGTGTTCATTGGCAGCGGCAGGGCGACGGGTATACGTCCGGGTTCGGAAACGAGAATGTCCTTCTCGGATACGACGGTCCCATCCGGGCCGGATGCGGATGCACGAAGCGTCAGCCCTTCAACATCCTCGCCCAAGTCCGGGTTGACGTAGATATCAAACCGGACAGTTGGATCACGGCGCGCCGTCGAGATCATCCCGCGATAGGTCGGGGGATCAATCTCGAGGAAGCGGGGACCGAATGCGTCAAATGAAAGGATCTGTGACTGAACGCTTCCCTGCGCATCGGACAGTACGAGCGTCACTTCGCTCCGCCCGCGCAAGTCCATAGCGACGGGAATGTCGACGCTGAACTGTCCGCGCCGCTGCGACCTGGCCGTACCCCTGAACGTGCGGGTAGCCTCCTCGCCGACGACCCTGAGAGTCGCATGCACCACCAGCTCGTTCTCCGATGTGTTCTCCAGGGTCAGCTGCGTTGAGCCCCGCCCGAAACTAAAGGCGCTCGATCCGCCGAACTTGTGCGTGACCTTGACGAAGCCAACATTCATTCGCTGCAGCTCGAGAAGCTTGGCGACATTGCTCAGGAAGGCCGCGTCGCGATACCGCGCCGTCGACAGGATGAGTGCGCCTTTGCCAAAGGTCTTTACGATGACACACGGCTGATTGTCCGAGCCGCGCCGACCGGCGATGCGCCATTCGCGTCCAGCGGGGCCAGAGAGGGTGAAGTGAGAGGTGATGACCTCGGCGGCAGTGGTCGGCGAGGGATAGCTCAGCAGCGTGTTGTTGGGATCGGGATTGACCGCCGCGGTGGGAGCCTTCTGCGGCTTCTCGGGTGTGACAACTGGCACGGCGTACTTTTCATCGAGTGCCGTCAGCCACGCGAGGGCGTCGGCTGAGTCGATGCCCGTCACAACCAGCGCGCCGCCGCTTTCCATGAAGCTGAGCAGCTTCTGCGGAAGTTCCGCGGCCGGGCTGTCTACCCCGCCACGCGCCAGCACGATGTCGTAGTCGTGAAGCTTGGCGCCAAGCCGAGCCCATCCCTGGCTCGACTGCTCGAAGGCGTCCGCCTTCCACTTCAGCTCCGTCAAGCCAGGGGCGAACTCGTCGCTGGACGTTGTCGGCGCGACGACAGCTATGCGATCCATGCCGGCTACACGCGCTGCGCTGCACGACAGAATCATTGCAACAAGAAGGCAGACAAAAGCTCGAGCGATTCGCGCCTGCTCCTTCCACTTAACAGTCGCCGCGGCGAACATAAACGGATTACATCTGTTCCACGTCATCGTTCCTCCTTGCTCGTTTGCCAACACGATCCGACGCGACAACCAGGAGTTCCTCCGGAACTTCAGGATGACCTCGGCGGCTTTGGCCAATAGAAGAAGAGTTGGTCGGGCAATGCCCAGAAATAGAAGGGCTCCAGTTCACTGGTGGGTATCCACACGGCCGATCCGTCCGGTGCCACCGCATTCATCCCGCGGAATCGCTGCAGAGCGCGCGGTTCCGGTACTGCCGGCAGCGAAGATGATGTTGTTGGGCAAAGTGCCGACTGTGACGCCCCTCGCGTTATCGCTACGGCCCGGACTCAGATGGCAACGCGCTTTGGCTGCGCTGCGGGATCCTTCCGGAAATTGTGATATCGTGTCCCCTACACCCTGCATTGACCTGTCGACTCCCGCACCACAAGCTCGACGGGCAGCACGCGATGCTGAGCCGGGGCGGAACACGTGCCGGGGTTGTCGATCCGCTCGGTGAGCAGCTCGATGGCAGCCCGGCCCATTTCCTCGAACGGCTGGCGGATCGTCGTCAGCGCCGGCGAGACCATGCGTGCCAGGGGCGTGTCATCGAAGCCCATCACGCTCAGGTCCTCCGGAACCTTCAGGCCCATCGACGCGGCCACGCGGCAGGCCGCGTAGGCGATCGCATCGCAACTGCAGAAAATGGCGGTGGGGCGTTCGGGGCGGCTCAGCAGGTCGCGGATGGCAACTTCGCTGCACTCCATCCATCGCTCGGTGGTTTCCTTGCCCTTGGAGACATCCGTCACCAGTGAGCGATTGAAGGGCAGGCCGGAATCGGCGATGGCGTCGCGCATGCCCGAGAGGCGGTCTTCGACGGTCGTGGCTTCCAGATCACCGACGAAGGCGATGCGCTTGTGTCCCAGGGACAGGAGGTGTTCCGCAGCCTTGTAGCCGCCGCCGTAGTTGTCAGCGGTGACCGACGGGACGTTCAGATCGCGCATCCGCTGATCTGCCAGGACGAAGGGGAAGCCCGTTGTTGCCAAGCGGCAGACCGCGTCGTTGAACACCGGGCTATGCAGGGACATGATCACTGCCCCCTGGGCAGAGCTCTCGGGGAGCTGGCGGAGCATTTCGAGATCCAACTCGGTATCGCCGTGGGCGTCATAGAGCTGGACGATCGTTCGCATGCTCTGAGCCGCGGCCTGTACACCCCGGGAGACCTGGAGCGACGGTTCCCAGTCCAGGTTGCCGGCGACGACCTGTATCCGTCGCAGTGCGCCGCGGCCGGCGGTGTCCCGGACATACAGCCCCTTGCCCGGGCGGCGCTCCAGAAGTCCTTCATTGATAAGGACTTCGCTGGCTCGCCGCATGGTCATCCGGCTGATGCCCTGCTGGCGCGCCAACCCCTGTTCCGATCCCACCAAATCCCCTGGCCGATACTGTCCCGCCCGAATCGACCTGCGCAGATGATCAGCGATCGACTCGTAGACAGGTGCACGTGCCGGGCTGATATCACATGTGCGAGACATGTCCTTATCTTGGCTCATAGTTGCTCCGTGTCAACGGAAAAGTTCCAAATTTGTACAAGTAATTGCCCATCGGGCCTCGTAGATCGCCGTTTCTAAACATGTATACTGTGCGGCCTGTAAAGACTTGTGGCCGCTTCCGCATCTTGAGGAACCGACCTTTGACACCCGTCGCCCTTTCATCGCAAAGTGCCCGATCCCCGGTCAATTGGCGCAGCGTAAGCCTCGGCCTGCTGGGGGTTATCCTCATCAATCTCCTCACGCCTTTCAACAACTTTGTGCTGGTGAATACAGACCTGGTTGGCAGCTTCCTGCCGACGGGCGTGTTGCTGTTCTTCCTGCTGCTGGTCGTGCTGATCAACGGTCCGCTTAGCCGCTGGGCGCCGCGATGGGCGTTGGGGGGAGGCGAGATGGCGGTTGTGCTGGGCATGATGCTGGTCGGCTGTGCTTTGCCAGCGGTGGGGCTGATGCGGCACCTGCCACCCAGCCTGACGGGCATCTACCACTTCGCCAGCCTGCGGATCGAATACGCCCGGGTGCTGGAGCGCATGGACCTGCCGTCATGGCTGTTCCCGACGACGTCGGCCAGCGAAATCGCCCAGCAGGGGAACGATCCGGTCATCCGCGACTATGTCGGGCGCGCCATCCCCAGCGATGAGACGTTGGCTGCTCGCGTGGCGGCTGTGCCGTGGCAGGCATGGGTGATGCCCTGCATCAGTTGGGGCATCTTCCTGGCCGGGCTGTTTGGATCGATCCTCTGCCTGATGGTGATCTTCCGCCGGCAGTGGGCGGAGAACGAGCGGTTGTCCTTCCCGCTGGCGACCGTTTACCTGGCCCTGATCGAACCGCCGGCGCCGGGGCGGTGGTTTAACACGCTGTTCTGCAAGCGATCGTTCTGGATCGGCTTCGGCGCGGTCCTCATCCTGCATCTGGTGAACGGGCTGGCTGTTTATTTCCCCACCTATGTGCCCGAGATCCCGCTGCGTTATGACCTTAGCCAGATCTTTACGGAGGAACCCTGGCTGCACATGGAGTGGGACTTCAAGTCCCAGCGGATCTTTTTCATCATCATCGGGCTGATGATGTTCATGCCAAGCAGCACGGCCTTCAGCCTGTGGTTCATCTTCGTGCTGGTGCAGGTCGTTCGGATGCTGATGGGCATGAACCAGCAGGTGCTGACGCAGGAGATGGGCGAAGACCAGACGCTTGGGGCTGTGGTCGTCTTCGGCCTGCTGCTGCTGTGGGTCGCAAGGCATCATCTGGCGGTCGTCCTGCGGCAGATGTTCCTGCGACCGCGCGAGGGAGACCCGCGTGAACGGTACATGCCGTATGCCCTGGCTGGGTGGGGATTTGTCGCTTGCCAGGTGCTGATGATCGTGTGGATGTGCTTGGCTGGGTCGGGTGTGCTGGGGGCGATCCTGACGATCACGACGCTGACGCTGCTGTATCTGGTGCTGGCGAAGGTGCTGGCGGATACGGGCATGATCTATGCCCTGATGCCCATGCCGCTGGTTCAGCCGTACCACGCGCTGGCTGCCATCCCCGGCATGCCGCGGGCGGGAACGGGCAGCTACTTCTTCGCCTGCCTGTTCTATTCCTTCTTCACAGCCGACACACGCCAGTCGCTGCCGCCGTATGCCCAGCATGCGATGGTCGTGGCTGATCGCGCAGCCTACAGTGATACCGTCAACTGGCGGAAGGCGATTGGATTCATCGCCGTCCTCGCCTTCGCGCTGGGGGTCGCATTCCTGGTGTCCGGGGCATCGACGCTGTGGGTCGAATACAACTACGCCGCCACGCTCAACAGCCAGCCGGAAAGCCCCATCAACACGCTTGGCGCCCAACGGCACGTGCAGGGCGTGATCATGGATCCGACGGTGCGCTACGCATCGGGCAATGACCTGACGCCGCATAACCGCTGGACGCATATCGGCATCGGAGCGGCAGTGACAGCCGCGTTGGGTAGTCTGCGTCTGCGACTGGCGTCGTGGCCGTTGCATCCGGTGGGATTCCTGCTGGTATACGGATGGGGATTGCGCCAGGTCTGGTTCAGCATATTCCTGGGGTGGGTGCTCAAGTCGCTGCTGATCCGTTATGGTGGGGCGAAGTTGTTTTCGCAGGCCCAGCCGCTGTTCATCGGCCTGATCATGGGCGAGGTCCTGGCGGCCGCGTTCTGGCTATGCGTGAGCTTCACGCTCGCGATGCTCGGACACGATTACCACGCGATCAGCCTGCTGCCGTAGGCGACGAATCGGCCGTATACATCCAGAGCCGTGAATCCAATGCCGATCCAGGTCAGCCGATGGGCGGATAGCACATCGCGCCCCAGTCTTCATCTGCGCCGTGATCGATCATCACCAGCAGGACCGCATTGAGCAGGTGGCGCAGCATCGGGATACAGCGCCGCAGGCTGGTGCGATTGAGGCTGCTGTTGTGGGTTGCGGCGCCGTGAACGAGCTGACATCGCAGCAGATAGATTCGTTCGACCACCCGATCGAGGATCATCGGCCAGTTACCATCGAGATACCACGTGCGGGCGTCGAACTTGGCTTTCTTCGACTTGCCGGCACGCACATCGCCGGGGTCTTCCCAGAAGTAGCTGGAGAGATACGGGTCATCCAGGATGTCCATCACCAGTTGCCGCTGAGCCTCGAGCATGCCGCGGATATGGCCGGTCTGATCGATGGCCAGCACATGATCGAGGAACTGTCGCCAGCAGGGGCGATCGGGTTGGGGCTCGCGGCGGTCGGTGTCCCATCGGCCGTACAGGCCATTGAACGCGATCCACAGGCACACCATCTGTAGATCCAGGTCATCACCGTCACCGCAGGCTTCGCACCGCTCAAGCCAGCTCAGGGCGCGGTGCAGGCGGATGACGGTGGGGTGATTGGGATAGGCGGCTTGAAGGCGTTCCTTGTGCGGCTTCCATCGCTTTCGCAGAGCATGGACGGTCAGCCAATCACCGCTCATGCGCGGCATTGTCCACCCCGGTACAGCCGGGAGCAAGAAAAACCTGAGCTCGGTGTGATGCCGAAGGACAGATCCGTCGGACGTCTACCTCACATCCGGATTTCCGCATGCATGGAAGCTGCGAACATACACGCCGGCTTTGTCCTTCTCTGGCGCCAGGGTCTGGATGTGCAGATAGCTCAAGCCATGGATGCTCGGCGCGTTCAGTGGGAGCGTCTGCTCCTGGTCGCCGAGGATCAGCCTCGCGGCAGCGCTTCGCGCATCCGTCCAGCGGAATATGAGGGTCTGCCACGTATCCGGCGGGCAGTTTGATGGGTCGATCTGTACGGTGTAAACGGCGAAATGCGATACCACCGGGTCCACCGGATTGAACCAGCGGTCGTTAAGGCAGATGCGCACGCCGGCCGTTCCCTTTACCAGGCGCAGCTCGACCTTCAGCTCGCCGGCAAGCGCGGCTGGGAAGTTCCACACAACACCCTGGGCCTGATGCACCAGCCGATCGTCGCCACGCACACTCAGGTGAAGCACCTCGCGCCGTTCGCCATCCGGCGACGGAAGCAGCAGGGGACCGGGAATGCGGTTATAGCAGCAGTGGCCCGATCGGCTGCGGAAGTTACCAGCGATTGACTTGACATACTGGAATGAGCTGACGTTGCTCAGTCCATACCGGAAATCTTCGCTTCGCTCCTGCTCATAGAGCCAGTCGGGGTGGAAGATGACGATGCGGCGGCACATCGGATGCTGGCCGTGCGACACCAGCACATGGCCGGTGGGAAGCTCGACGGCCTGGCTCTGATGCATGCTCTTGTCCAGCGTGGCTTCGTTGCCGCCCAGAGAGCGATAGTCCGCGTTGTTGCGGATCGGGCTGAGGCGCACTTCGCGAAAGCCTTTCCACGTCTTGCCGTCATCCTCCGAGATGGCGGCATGGAACGCATCCCGGTTCGTGAAGAAATCCTCACCCCAGCCATCGCGTTCCCACTTGTCGAGCTCCGGTTGCTGATCGTGATCCAGTTCCGGCAGGGGAGTCGTGTTGCACCAGAAGAAGAGGATGCGTCCGTCGGACAGACGGAACAGCGTCGGCATCGTGATCGTGCCGTAAAATCGCGAAGGACCGGGCGTCGTCCAGGTTTCGCCGCCGTCATCCGAGAACGATTCGTAGTGCGTGTCGGTGGCGGTACGGAAGATCATCCAAAGCCGGCCGGTGGACAGCTCGACGACGGTCGGCTCACAGCCGTGGTTTTGCCAGCGCACGCCCTTGTGCGGCCAGACGGGTTCGTGCGTCGGCCCGGCGGGCAGGATCGACGTGTGCCACTGATGTCCATCATCATCCGACCAGAGCACCATCGGATGCTGACGGCGTTCGGGGTCGATCCATTGGCAGGGGACGATCCAGCGCCGCCGATGATGCAGTGCCATCGGCTGGCGCGGCAGCCTGAAGTTGGGACCGGCGATGACCTGCTGGGCTCTGAATAGTCGCCATCAACGCCGTTGGTCGATCGGAACAGCCAGATGCCTTCGTCCAGACTGCCGAGGATCGATCGTCCGTCGACTTCCTTTGGCAGCTCGTGCGTGGCGACGACGGTGATGAAGTCGCCCGACCACGGGCTCTGCGTCACAGCGCCAGGGACTTTGGGCGGCGTGTCGTACTCCTGCCAAGACAGGCCGCAGTCGTCGCTGGCGATGTAGATGCGATGTGCCGCGCGATGGCTGCCGCGAAATCCATAGTGGCGGACCTGCCCGAAGGGCAGCATCATCAGCTCGCGCATCGCATCGATGGGCGGGGTTGCAACTTCGACAGGCGCGAAGATGCGCGACAACTGATCGCGGACGCGCGTCGATACTCCAACCCCGTTCGCAGATTCTGCTGGCATAGATGTAGTTCTCTCTCCCGCACAGGTCGATCGACTTGCCAATCGCACAAGTAGTGGCGGCTGGCAGCGTATCATACATGGAACATGCGATTCCCGCTGCAGTCGCGCGGCTGCTGGAGACGAACATGTCGATCGTGTTGCAACAGGTACTGCCGACGGCGCCAGCCCCTAACGAACAGCGCCAGGCTGGCCGGCTCGGGCACAAAGTTGATGCCGTTCGGGTGGATCTGTCCGTCTATCCGACTGAGCGTCAGCGGCGAACTCGGATCGACTCGCAGACCGCTGATCGTCGAGGCCGGGTGAAAATGCCCGGCCGGATCCCAGCGTGCCGTGCAAGTACCCGCCAGGGATTGCAATAAATTGCGGGGAGTCCAGCGCTGAGGGTTAGCAAGCACCGGTGATATGCGGAAGCCGCACGACCTCGCCAGATCCTGCAAAATCCTCTTGAAACCTACCCAGGCAAAAGGATATATGTTGCGTTGCTTCCAGGTCGATTGGGAAGCCAGCCCCCTTTGGCAGGAGGCTTGGGGGCCACATCATGCATCGCGGATTGCACGGAAGGGCTTTGGGGAAGGAGATCAAAATGCGGGTCTGGGCTGCGCTTGGCGTCCTGGGAGCCATCGTCTGCAAATCGCCCGGGGCTGACGCCCGTGTCATCTGGATGGATGACTTCTCCGACGACGTCGTCAGCTCCGCCAAACACAAGCCCTCCCGCTCCTATGTCCGCGCCGGGGAGGATTACCAGTTCGTCCAGCCGAGTTCATCGATCCAGTTCTATGTTGCGCAGGCCGGCAGTGCCGACGAGAACCTCTTCTTCCCGCGCAGCAACGCGGTCGCCATGGGCGACAACAACGCGACCAGCGAAGGTTCGTTGACGGTGACGATGGACCGCTTCGACGTCTTCGACACAGCCGGACCGGATCGGCTGTTCCATTTCCAGTTTGATTTCGGCGTCGACAAGTTCGCCGGCACATCCGGCCCGCGCGTTGTGCTCAAGCCGGACAACTCGAGCACGTCCGCCCTCGTCATCGGCTTTGCGGCGCGGAACATCCTCTCCGGGGCGGGCGATGAGCTGTTCTTCTATGCCATGGCTGGCGGGGCCAACGACGACCCAACGCCAACCCTGGCCAACGCCTTGGGCCTCAACGAAGAAGGCACCGCATTTCTCGCAGGTTTTGATTTCGGAGTCCGCGACTTCAACAACGCGGATGTCAACGACACAACGTCGCGCAACGCGATGTTTGGTGAGTACGATCTGTACGAAATGTACCGCTTCAGCGTCACGTTCGACGGCACGACCTATAGCGGTACCGTTCAGCGGATCAACTTCAACAGCATCATCTCCGACGATCCGGAGGATATTGCGACCTTCTCCATCACCGTCCCGCAGGCCACGCTCTCCAACACGGACAACCGCGATCGCTTCATCATCTACACAGGCGTGGACAACCTGACCCTGACCGCTGCCGTCGACAACATCAGCTTCTCTGTCACGCCCGAGCCGGCTGGCTCAGCCGCGATGATCGCCCTCGCTGCAGCGCTGGCTTGCCGCCGCCGTCGTCACTGACTGCATCGGTCGCGCGACACCGACCGCCTTCGGTAGTCGGGCCGGAAGTCCCGCATCGTCATCCATGCCAGGAAAGTAAAGAGGGCGTCCTGGACACTGCCAGGACGCCCTTGCGCCCGTAACTCGTTCCACACAGAACGATGTTACTTTTGTATCACGCGGAACGCGCCGACCGCCGTTGGTTGATGTCTGGAATCAGGCGCCGACGGCTTGGCGGCTGCGCCGGCGGGCCAGCAGGCCTGCTCCGCACAGCAGCAGGGCAAGGCTGCTCGGTTCTGGAACGACGCTGATGCCGCTCAGAACGATCGTGCCGCCGATATCGCTGAGCGTCAGCGGCGAGCTTGGATCGAAGCCCAGACCACTCAGATCGAAAGTGGGCTGGAGATCCGGATTGGCTGCCAG
>CALEKX010000157.1 GCA_937904525.1 uncultured Phycisphaerales bacterium | reverse complement strand
GCGGCAGGCAATAGCCTGCCCTACACGCTGCTGTTGATCTCCTGCCTTCCAGTTGCGGCGAGTGACAAGGGACAAGTGATCAATCACACCGTCCAATCCACAATCCGCAACCCAAGATCCAAAATTGGCCAGCCCTAGTACAACGTAAACCGTATCGGATAGAAGCTCATCCCAGCCGAGCTGAACAGCAGGCCGAGGACCAGCCATGTCGCTGAGGCGACGGCTTCGCCGATGATCAAACCCATCATCGCCGGCTGAAGCGTCGTGTAGAGCTTCGCGCCGCCGAAACGCAAGGCGAGCGTGCGCACCAGCCAGCCGAGCATGATGCTGAACCACAGCATCCGCATCGGCCAGGTATCCATGAACAGATACCCGATCGGGTGGAACGGCCACCACGCATAGCGCAGCCGCATGACCGCCAGCGCCAGCGTGCCGACTGCGCCGCCAGCCAGATGCGTGGCTGGGTCGTGCGTGAAGTTGTAGTTGTGCCGCTCGTACTGCAGCGTCGGATTCATGATCTCCGATCGGACGGCGGCGGTCGCGACATGCCGGTTGACGGGCAGCGGCTCCTGGTCGTGCACTTCATACCAGTACCGGTATTCGACCCACAGCATCGACGCGAGGCTGAGTACGAATCCAACAACAACGACGGTGCCGAACAGCGCGATGAGCTTGCGGCCGGTCGATCGATCCGCCCGGCTGTCGGGCGCGCGGCCTTCGAAGGCGGTTTCGTCCGAGACCTTGATCGCGTGGCTGGCGAAGACGCCGAAGCTCTCTCTCGCGTCGTAGTGGATGAGCTGAACGTTGGCGGCGCGGTAGAACGTCGACACCGGCACAGGCGACTCGCCGGTGTACCAGCTCATCACCTGCCAGGCCCGCAGGGAGCTGATCAGGTTGCCCGGGTGCAGCAGGCCTGTCTCCGCCACGATCCGCGCGATCAGGAAGAATCCCAGCAGGATCACCGAAGTCACCAGCACCGCCGCGCCCAGCGTGCAGCCGGCAAACCACAGCCAGCCGATCATCACGCACACGAACGCCACAAATCCCCAAAATGCCGTGCAGTACGACAGGTATCGTCCGCGCGGCTCGCCTTCGCGTTCGCCGCGGAAGGCCTGCCTGAGGATCAGCCACCAGTGGCGCCGGCCAATCCAGAGGACGATCCCTGCATAGGCCACCATCCCGCCGTAATGCTGGTCGCGCAGGCCCGGCATGTTCGGCTCGTTGGTCGCCATCCCCAGCGGGATCTGGTACAGGCTCACCGCCACCGTGAAGAACCACAGGCTGAACGACACCGACCCCGGCAGCAGATACGCCACGCCCACAGCCGTGAAGAAGATGGTCGCGCTTTTCAACGACCAGTTCATGTAGCTCAACGGCTGCTCTGAGAAGATCTCATTGAGGTTGTACCGGACCGGGATCTCCGGGAAGTACTGCGGCTGGTAGACGTGCAGGGCGTTGATCGCGTGGATGATGTTGATGCCGAAGAAGACGATCCAGAACGCCCGCTTGGCCAGCGTGCCGCCGAACCACCGTCCCGGCTGCGGCGGTTCGAGCAGCGACAACTGAATCTGCGCCAGCGGGAAGGTGAGGCGCTCGTTGTCGTACCATTGCCGGCGCACCATCGCCAGCAGGCACAGGATCGCGCCGTGAAACGCGAGGAAGTAGATGCCCCAGATGATCCCTGGTCGGAGCCACGCGGCGTAGGGGGGCGAGTCCTGGTCAGCCCAGCGGGTCACGAACCCGAGGATGACCGGATCGCGCGCCCAGTCCTGCGGGGTCTCACCGCTGACGGTGGGATAAAGCCACAGGTAATCTTTGAGCCCGATGCGCTCCAGCAGGCCGGCGATCTCCGGATCGCTGCCAGCCAGCTCGAACTGGTAAGCCAGCGAGCCGGGGAAGTAGCGCATCAGCGCGCTGCTGGGCAGGGCACTGCCGATCAGCATCATCGCCATGATGATGCCCAGCTCGCCGCGGCTGAGCATCCAGGAAGGCTTCCATCGGCTGAGCGGGCCGTTGACCAGCGCCGCCAGCAGGAACAGCAGCATGACCGCGCCAAGCGGCAGGTTGTTGCCCACCAGGAACGTGTTCCACAGGACGTAATCGTTGTACGGCGTCAGCAGGCACAGCCCGGCTACGCCGGTCATGCCGATCAGCACGCTCCGCCACGTCAGCGCGCGGGGAGGTGTGGAACCTGGCGCATCCGGGAGTCGATCAGGGTGCGTCCTCATGCGAGTGCATGGTTGTATCAGATCGCCCCGGGAACAACGAATGGTTGACATCGCCACACCAGCGCTGCTCTCCAGGCGAACGTTTGCACACACGGGGGTGCAAGAAAAACCGGGGTGACGGTTTTTACCGTCACCCCGGCAGATGCATCAGGCAATGCGGATCAGCGGGCCGTCAGACCTTGACCTCCTGCCTGGCCTTGACAGCCTGGTCAGGCTTCAGCTCGATGTTGAGCTGATCGTTGACCTCCCGCATCTCAGGCGTGACACGCTTGGACTGCCACACAGCCCAGCCGATCAGCGCCAGGGCGAACAGCGACAGCACCGCGCCGATGGCTTTCTGCGTGCCCTCGCCGTTGGGGTTGATCCCCATCAGGTTGAACTGCAGAACCAGGCCCATCGCCAGCAGGCTGACCATGTTCATGACCTTCAGCAGCGGGTTGATCGCCGGACCGGCCGTATCCTTCAGCGGATCGCCGACCGTGTCGCCGGTGACCGAGGCCTTGTGGGCTTCGGAACCCTTGCCGCCGTACACGCCGTCTTCGATCATCTTCTTGGCGTTGTCCCAGGCGCCGCCGGCATTGGCCATGAAGACCGCCAGCAACTGACCCGACAGGATCATGCCCGCCAGGAAGCCGCCCATCGCATACGGGCCAAGGATGAAACCGACCGCCATCGGAGCCAGGATCGCCAGGAAGCCCGGGCCGATCAGCTCCTTCTGAGCAGCGCCGGTGCAGATGTCCACCACGCGGCCGTAGTTGGGCTTCTTGCGGCCTTCCCAGATCGCCTTGTCCTGGAACTGGATACGGCATTCCTTGACGATCAGGTAGGCAGCACGACCGACCGCCCGGATCAGCATGCTGCTGAACAGGAACGGAATCGCGCCACCGATCAGGAAGCCGATGAACACCATCGGATCAGCCACCGTCAGCTTGGCGGCTTCATCCATGTACTGCCCGATGCTCATGTGCGCGATCTTGTCTTCGCTGCCCATCGCGATCACCGCGATGAAGCTGGAGAACAGCGACACAGCCGCAATGACAGCCGAGCCGATCGCGATACCCTTGGTCTCGGCCTTGGTGGTGTTGCCCACCGCGTCGAGGTCCGCCAGGATCTGACGGGCGCGGGCGTAGTTCTCCTCGCCCATCTCTTCGCGGTCATAGCCCATCTCGCCGATACCGTTGGCGTTGTCCGCCACCGGACCGAACACGTCCATCGAGATCGTGTTGCCCGTCAGCGTCAGCATGCCGATACCGGCCATCGCCACGCCGTAGGCCACGAACACCGGGCTCGAACCCCAGTAGCACAGGACCGACAGCATGATCGCGACCGCGATCACCAGCAGCGACACGACGCTGCTCTCATAGCCGACCGCGAAACCTTCGATGATGTTGGTCGCGTGGCCGGTCTGGCAACTGCGGGCCAGGCCCTTCACCGGGCCGTGCGAGGTGTGCGTGAAGTAGCTGGTGACCTTGTTCAGCGAGATCGCCAGGATGATGCCGATGAAGCAGGTCAGGATCGGGCGAATGTCGGCGCCAGCCACCATGAACCAGTGGTCCAGGCTGACCACGCCGGCAGCCGTCTTGAAGCCCTCAGCCGCCTGCGGATAGGCCTCGAAGTACGACGGCTCGATCCGCAGGTAGAACATCCCCAGCGTCACGAAACCGACGATCGAGATGACCGAACCGATCCAGAAACCGCGGTGCACCGCACGCAGCGCGGTGTCCGACGTATCGTCCGGGCCAGCCGTCACGGTGTACGTGCTGATGATCGACGCCAGCACGCCGATGCCGCGGACCAGCAGGGGGAAGATCACGCCGATGTGACCGAAGCTCGCCAGACCAAGGATCATGGCGGCGACGATCGTCACTTCGTAGCTCTCGAAGATGTCAGCCGCCATACCGGCGCAGTCGCCGACGTTGTCACCGACGTTGTCGGCGATGGTGGCTGCGTTGCGGGGATCGTCTTCGGGGATGTCCTTCTCGATCTTGCCGACCAGGTCGGCGCCGACGTCAGCCGCCTTGGTGTAGATGCCGCCGCCGACTCGCATGAACAGAGCCAGCAGCGTGCCGCCGAAGCCGAAGCCCAGCAGCGCCTCATACGCCTGTTCGCCGTACAGCAGGAAGATCAGCGTGCCGCCCAGCAGGCCCAGGCCGTCGGTCAGCATGCCCGTGATCGTTCCCGTGCGATAGCCCAGCGTCAGGGCCGTGCCGTAGCTGCTGCGGGCGGCAGCCGCCACACGCAGGTTGCCGGTCGTCGCAAGACGCATCCCGACGAACCCGACGCACCAGGAGAAGATCGAGCCGACCAGGAACGCCGCCGCTCGACCGATGCCGAACGCGGCGTTATCGCCGGTGTACGTGAAGTACAGCGCCAGCGTGATCACGACGATCAGCAGGCCGATCTTGCGGAACTGGGCCGCGAGGTAGGCATTCGCCCCTTCGCGGACCGCCGCGGCGATCTCCTGCATCTTCTTCGTGCCGCTGTCCGCATTGCGGACCTGGCGCACGAGCATCAGGGCGTACGCCAGCCCCGCGAAGGCGATCGCGAGCACGACCAGCAGGCCCACCCGCTCGAGCGTCGAATACTTCGGGTCGCTGAACAACCCGAAGGGCTCGAACTGGTGGCTCTCCGCCACTACGGCAACCTCCTGAGGCGCCGGTTCGGCCTGTGCCGAAACCGCGCGCCATCCGAAGGCGCCAAGGAAGACCATAGCCAGGACGGCGTAGAACGCCGTCCGTCCGAATCTGCGCCCATTGGGCGGTGGTGTGTGGTGGGTCATGTGAGAGGTACCTCTCTAGCGAAAGGTCGTTTTTTGAGACGATTACAGCGTCTCATATCGGATATCATCATCCGAATAGATGCTTCCTATGCAAGCGCCCGCTGGCGATAATCCGATTAAAACATCCGGCTGATGTGGTGGCCCGGACCGCCTGAACCCTTCCCAGCGTCAATTGTAGCGGGTTTACTGGTCCTGCGCGTTGGGGCGCCAAGGCAGCGGACGCGGCATGTGCTGCATTGACGCAAGCGGACCCATCCGCTGCCGCGAGCCCGTCTGCTGGTCAGGCTGCTTGTCCGGGGGTATAACTGCCGCAAGTTGGGGACTTTCCAGATCCTATCGCTAACGTCCATGCCGGTTACACTTCAGGATATTGCTGCGGAAACTCAAACGAGCGTCAGCACCGTTTCGCGCGTGCTGGCGGGGGGGGATCTGGCACGCCGCATCAGCCATGCGACGCGGCAGCGGGTGATCGAGGCCGCCAAGCGGATGGGCTACCGGCCGAACCTGCTCGCCCGGTCGCTACGGACGCGACGGACGCACACGATCGGCCTGCTGGTGTCCGATATCGCCAACCCCTGGTTCGGGCAGTTGGCCAGCCTGATCGAGCAGTCTCTGCGGCGGCACGGCTATTCCCTGATCCTGGGCAACAGCGGGGAGGATCCGCAGGTCGAGGCGACGTACCTGCGGCTGATGCCCCAGCGGGGGATCGACGGCCTGATCGTCGTGCCCTTGGCCCGGTCCAAGCGGACGCTGATGGAGCATCTGCCCGCCAAGTTGCCGCTGGTCGTGCTGGACCGCCCGATCCCCGGCATCCCCAACTGCATCGCGACCAACCAGGATCAACTGGTCAATCAGCTCTGCGATACCCTGCACAACGCCGGCGTCCGCCGCGTGGCGCTGGTGCGCGGGCCGTCGCATATCGTCACGCACCGCCGCCGCGCGGAGATTGTCTCCGAGCGTTTCGAGGTCGTGGCGGAGTACGAAGGCCCCGCTCAGAAGCAGACCGGCCGCCAGGCCCTGATCCGCTTCAATGCGGTCCAGCCCGATGCGATCGTCTGCACCAACAACTTCCTCGGCCAGGGGCTCATCGACGCCATCGATCAGATCGACTCGCCGCCGATCGTCGCATGCTTCGATGAGATCCCGATGATCCATCTGCTGCCGATCCCGGTCGTCTGCTCGAACCAGGACGTGCCGATGCTGGCTGAAGCCTGCGTCGCGCGCCTGCTGCTGTTGCTCGAAGGCCAGCAGGTCCGCGAGCCGGCGCCGATGGTCCTGCCGGCGCGGGTCATCACCAATCGCGCGTTCAACGAACGCCTGAAGGACTGATCATCCCCGCTGGATTGTCGGATATAGCGCCACCG
This sequence comes from uncultured Phycisphaerales bacterium, assembly GCA_937904525.1. Lineage (GTDB taxonomy): Bacteria > Planctomycetota > Phycisphaerae > Tepidisphaerales > Tepidisphaeraceae > CALEKX01. The sequence continues at coordinate 1,293 of CALEKX010000157.1, read as the reverse complement.
TGCACAGGTGGTGTCCGATCCGCTCCCAGATGGGGATCGAGCGGACCTGCTTGAACCCAGCCAGCACTTCCTTCTCAGCCAGCACCGTCTCGAACAGGTCCAGATCGTGCTGCAGCACCTGTTCGGATTCGTTGAAGACGATCAGCACGAGGGCGGCTTCGTGGATGCGCGCCTCGGCTTCCATCTTCTGCAGGTCGCGGACGACGCCCTGGCGCCATTGCGCGCCGTAGGCGCTGTGGCGCACGCCGCCTTCGCGGAACTGATAGGCGCATTTCACCTCAAGCCAAAGCGCCTGCTCGGGCGGGCAGAAGTTCGGCGGATCAAACAGCGTGGGCGGCTTGGAGTCCAGCCGCAGCGGCAGGCCGCGCGGCGTGAGCACCAGATCGCATCGTTGGCGATGCGTCAGTTTCTTGCCGACAGACGAGGGGTAGTGCACTTCGCGCGCCACTTCGTGCCGCTGAGAGAGGCGCTCTTCCAGCAGGGCATGAATCTGTCGCTCGTCGCGCGAGTCCAGGCCGTAGACCGCCTGCTCGAGGCGCAGCTCGGCTTCGGCCTGCTCGATGGCCCAAGCCAGGTCATCGGCGATCGCATACAGATCCCACTGGAGTGACATGGGTGCTGAAAATACTGAAAAGCCGCCCGGATCGCACCCCAGCGACCGATCAGCCATAGGATATTGCAACTGGCGTGAAGCAGGCTTCCGCTATGCGGCAATGGTTCAGCATGGGTGACGTTTACGACATTTTGTACGACCGCAAGTGCGGCCTCTGCCGCGCGAGCAAGCGGATGGTTGAGAGCCTCGGCACGCTCAGCGAGCTGCGGTTTCATGATCTGAACGATCCGCGCGTGGTGGGGCGTTTCGCCGGGATCGATCCGGTGAAGGTGCATCAGAGCATGCACGTCATCGACTCCGTGGGCCGCATCTCAGCCGGGTATGACGCGGTCGTGGTCCTGCTGGCCCAGACGCACCTGCTGCACCCGCTGAGGCATCTCCTGCGACGTCCGCGCATCGCGCGCCTGGGCCGGCGGTTATACGGCTATGTCGCGCGGCATCGGCATGAGCTCTTCGGATAGCAGGCGGCGCGTCAGTCAGCCGTCTGCGGTCTGTACGTAGGACACGCTATTGCGTGCCGGGATCGGTCGCGCGACGTGCGGCAGGCAATAGCCTGCCCTACACGCTGCTGTTGATCTCCTGCCTCCCAGTTGCGGCGAGTGACAAGTGACCAGTGACCAGTATCGCCCTCGTCATCTCCGTTCATCCGCCTCTATCCGCGGTTCCAAATCCGCAATCCG
>CALEKX010000156.1 GCA_937904525.1 uncultured Phycisphaerales bacterium | reverse complement strand
GCGTGCCCTACGTGCGGTGGGCGCTGCCTGCATCGCCTCGTCGCTTCGTCGCTTCCGCCCCGATCAATTCCCGCTCGGCTCGATCCCCAACTGCTGGAGATAGCCGAGGCGGATCTGGGAACGCTCGGCGTAGCGGGCGTATTCGTTGCGGTCGATCAGGTGGGGGTCGGGGACGCCGGCGGCGAAGGCGGCTGCAGCCTGACGGACGTAGGTGGCCCGCTGGGCGGGGGTGACATTCCGAACGCGGTCGCGGTCGGTGCCCATCATCTCCAGCACCAGGTTGTTGGTGTAGTACCGCAGCATCGTCAGATGCGCGTAATCCTGGGCCTGGCGGTAGCACTGTGCGGCCTGCTGCAGATGCTCGCGCCGTTCGGCTGAGTCAGCCGGGGCGGCCAGACCGAGCAGGTAGTGCCGGTCGGCACGGGCCAGCCAGAACAGGCATCGCTGGTCGTCCATGTGCGACTCATAGGTCGACACGTTCAACGCGTATTCACGCTTGCTGAGATGCCGCTCGTATTCGGCGATCGCGGCTTCCGCGAGCTCGGCTGCCCGGCCGTAGCCGTAGACCATCTCGTCCATGCCGTCGAAGCTCAACGGCTGGTCGGACGGCGCAAGCTTGGCCGTGAGGATGTCAAGCTGCTGGGCGGCTTCGACGACTTCATCACCGAAGGGTTTGAGCTGTTCCTGCTCGGCGTCGGTGTAGGGCCGGACGCCCATCATCCTTGCCTCGAGGTAGCGGGATCGCTCGAACTCCTCCTCAGCCCAGAATTTGAGCGCAAGGGCCGGGCGGCTGCTGATGACGATGTCGCTGAGCTGCGCATGGCGCTGATTGGCGACCTCCTGCAGCACCTGGGCGCGCTTGTGGTAGTTGTACGCGAAGGCGTACGGGCTGATGCCGTAGGGGAACGGCTGAAACGCTTCCAGATACTGCAGATCAGCGCCGGTGTTCCACGGCTGATCCTCCGGCAGCGTGGCCGGGCGGGGCAAATTGCCCTGGAGGTACTTGGCGAGGATGTTGCCGTTGGCGTCGAGACGCGGCTCGAGGCGATTGGTGCGGACCGTACGGGCGGACTCCGTCTGCGGCGTCACCTCACGCCACATGCTCTCCTTGCGGATGCGGTCGCGGTAATAGGCCTTTTCCGCGCTGTTGCCGAGCTTTTCGAAGTAGACCTGCGCCAGAGCGCTGAGGATGTTGATGTTGTGCGGCCGCTCGGCGTCGGTGCGGTAGGCGTAGTCCAGGGCGTCGAGGATGGTGATGTACTTGTTGGGCAGCGACGCCATCTGCACCGAGATGTTGTACGCCTTGTTCCAGATCTGGAAGATGTGGACCGAGTCGAACTCCGGCTGGAGCATTCGGATCCACTCGACGAGCGTGTCGAAGTCTTCGAGGTTGCGTTCCTGCTTCTGCGACTCGCTCTGCTGCCAGAGGATCATCACCAGAGGGCCGCGCAATCCGCCCAGCAGCAGCGCCAGGGCGAAGCTGTTCATGCCCGAGAGGTTGCCGCCGCCGGCGCTGCTGAGCGGCTGGCGGCCGTAGTCCGTCAGGATGTTGTGCCGCTGGCGGTCCGACACCCAGCGTGCGGCGCTCGTAAACAGCAGCGAAATGATCAGCAGTATCGTGATGAAGGTGCGCGAATGCCTCATGGCGCGACCTCCTTGTTTCTCAGGATCACGTAAGCAAGGACCATCAGCGGCAATCCGAATCCGAACGCCACTCTGGCGGCATCGCCGACGCGAAGGGCGGGGATGCTCACGCCGTTGACCAGATCATCGGTCGCCGAGAAGCGGCTGATGTCCGGCAGGAACGAGCCGACGACGCGGACGGCTTCGGTCATGGCGTTGACCGATGTGCTGATCACGCGCGCCTGCGGTGCGCCGGTGGGGAACATCTCCTGAGCCACCTGGCGGCCGAGTTCGTTGCCGACATCGCCGATCTGCTGCACACCCCAGTGGCCCAGCAGGATCACCACCGACAGGATCACCGCGATCGGCCAGCTCAGCCACGTGCTGCAGAAGATCGCCACGATCACCACCAGCACCGACATCAGCCACAGGATCAGCAGGCTCTTGAAGAGGTTCCAGCCGAACAGGTCGTTGCCCACGACCATCTGCACCGACTGCTCCCGCAGGCCGGCCCAATGGCCCCGCGTGGTGTTGCGGATGACCAGGTCGAAATCGCCGCCTTCCATCATGGCTGCGGGCAGTTCGAAGTAGGTGTTGCGGTTGGAGTCGGCCCGGACGATCGTCGGCTCAGAAGCCTGGCCGGTCGCGCGATTCACCACGACCATCTCGAATCGGGTGAACTCCGGATCGTCGGCTTCGGCGCCGCTGCGCTCGATGCCGATGCGCATCTCGAAGGGGACCTTGCCGTCGTTGATGAGCTTGGGATGGGCGTCGCGGAAGCGATAGATGGCGACGGTGCGGCTGTCGGCTGCGCCGGGAAGCTGCTGGCCGTAGCTGCCGCGCCGGCCGTGGAAGAGGATCAGCGGCCGTTCATCCGGCAGTTGCGTCGGGTGCATCGCCCGCCCCTGGCCGGACTGCACGCCCGTGAGCCAGAGGAAGACCGGCGACTCCTCGGGCGCCTTGGGCATCCGCACGCCATAGGTCGTGCCGGGCGTGATGCCCGTGATCTGGATGAAGAACCGGCCGAGCGAGGCGAGCTGTACCGCCTGCTGCGGGCTGAAGACGACGCGCACCTCGCCGCCGCCGCGCGGCAGGGCGACGCCACGCTGCACGCCTTCGATCTGCTGGGGGGCGATGACCGTCTGGCCCATCTGATCGAGGACTTCGACGATGATGCGGGGGACGGGCTTGAGCATCGGCGCTGGCAAGCCGACGCCGGCTGACGACTGCGTCGTCGGCACGCCAAGCTCCGTGAGCAGATCGGGCTCATACACCTCGTCCTCCTGGTCGTAGACGAGGTTGGCGATCAGCACGACGATCGAGCCATCCTCGAGCGACCGCTGGCCGGGGGCGATGAAATCCTCGGCTGAATATTCGAAGGGGATTGCAATCGAGCCTTCGCTGTCGCCGCGGAACCAGTAGGTATCGCCCTCCGGAGCACGGGCGTAGACCTGAAGCTGGTCGGGCCAGGCGTAGTTCTTGGCTGTGAGCAGGCCGTATTCGGCATAGTGGCGGAGCGTCGCCTCATGGGCGGCTGTGAGCGTGCCAGACTCAAGGTCGGCCCGGATCTGTCGCTGGAGCGTCATCGCCCGTACGCCGAGGTATCCCCAGGTAAACAGCCCCATGATCAGCAGGATGGCGGCTGAGACGCGGGCGAACCCGAGCACCTTGCCGACGATGATCTCCAGGCGCGTCGTCGGCTTGGTGACGATGGTGTAGATGACGCGGTTTTCGATCTCTCGGGGGAGGTTGGTCGCCGCCAGGATGATGATGACGACGGCAACGACCATGCCCGTGGCAAAGAGGCTGAACTTGGCCGTCTGTCGGATGACGTCCTGCTCGTCGAACGGCCGGGTGAGCTGCGACACGATGATGACGCCCAGGATCGCCAGCGGCGTGATCCACAGCACGCGGCGGCGGATCGATTCATCGAAGCAGACGCCCGAAATTGCCCAGGTGCGCACCAGGCTGAATCGCGCCAGGTCGCGTATCCCGAAGACGAACAGCCCGATCACCACGATCGCCGCCCCGAGAACCAGGGCGAGGTTGTTGGTAATGAAGTCCATAGTGACTGTTCTGTTCCGTGAATGTCCGTTTTCGTGTTGTCCGACAGGGCCCGCAAGCCGTTTGCGTGGCACGGGCTACCAACCCGTGGACCTTCGATGGAGACACGGGCTGGCAGCCCGCGCCACCTGAGCATACAACCGCCCGGACACACCGGGCGCGTCGTTCACGACTTGGACTTGCCCGACGCGGTCTCTTCGGCACTGGCGCCGGCGTAGGCGACGGTGCCGGCGCCGATGTCCTGGCCGGTGTTCTGTCTGACGACACGTACGAACAGATCTTCCAGCGTGGTGGTGGGATGTGTGATCTGCGTCTGCGTTGCCCCCAGCCGCTGGACGAACTGCCGCACTTCCTCGAGCTGCTGCTCGTTGAGGCCCTTGGCCTGGATTTGCGCAATATCGCGCACCTGCAGCAACTCGCTGACCTGTCCCAGCGTCTGCATCTTGCCGCGGAAGAGGATCGTGATGCGATCGCACACGTCCTGCACGTCCGCAAGCAGGTGGCTGCACAGCAGCACCGTCTTGCCCTGTTGCTTGAGCGAGAGGATCAGATCCTTCATCTCGCGCGTGCCGATGGGGTCCAGGCCGGTCGTCGGCTCGTCCAGCAGGATCAGATCGGGGTTGTTGATCAGCGCCTGCGCCAAGCCGATGCGACGGGCCATGCCCTTGGAATACTCGCGCAGCTTGCGCTTGCGCGCCTTGGCGTCGAGACCGACGATATCCAGCAGTTCAGGCACGCGCCGCTGCAGGGTGCGACGGTCGATCTTGAACAGCTTGCCGTAGTAGTAGAGCGTTTCCTCACCGTTGAGGAAGCGATACAGATACGACTCTTCCGGCAGGAAGCCGATCCGCTGCTTGACCTCGCCATCATCGGGATCGCGCCCGAGGACCTTGATGCTTCCCCTGGTCGGGAAGATCAGGTTGAGCAGCAGCTTGATCGTCGTGCTCTTGCCCGAGCCGTTGGGCCCCAGCAAGCCGAAAACCTCGCCCCGGTGGATCGTCAGGTTGAGATCGTCCAGGGCGCGGACTTTGTCCCGGCCCCAGAAATCCCGGTAGACCTTCGTGAGATGCTCGGTTTTTACCGCTTCGCCGTTTGCTGCCATGTCGTCGCGCGGTTGAAGAAGAGATGGAAAAGGTGGATCAGCGGCCGCGGCTGCTGTTGTTGGTGCGAGCCTTGGGCTTGCTGCGAGCCTGGCGGCGGCGCTTCTCGCTGGGCTTTTCGTAGTATGCCACCCGCTTGATGTCCTTGGTGAGACCTTCCTTCTCACACATCTTCTTGAAGCGGCGGAGCATCTGTTCGGCGGTCTCGTTGCCGCGCGACTTGACTTTAATCATGCTGGTGCAATCCTTTCAGGTTTCCGTATCGGCAAATGTGATGCAAAAAAGCGACGGCGACCAGACTACACAACTGCCCGTCGCCGTGAGTGTATCCAGTGTACCCGGCGGAGTGAATTGTTCAAGCGGCTACCTTCAGGCAGGCACGACAAAATGACACCCCTCGCCACCCACACCATCGAGATCCGCGTGCGGTATCCAGAGGTCGACCCGATGGGATACCTGCATCACAGCCGGTACCTCCAGTACTTCGAGATGGGGCGGGTCGAACTCCTTCGCGCAACCGGACATACCTACGCCCAGCTCGAAGCCGAGGGCATCTTCTTCGTTGTCGCCAAAGCCGAGATCAAGTACAAGGCGCCCGCGCGTTACGACGACGTCCTCCAGCTCACCACCAACCTCGTGCGCCAGACGCACGTCCGCTTCGATCACACGTATGAGCTGCGGCGCGACGGTTTGCTGCTCGCGGAGGGGCAAACAACGATCGCCTGCGTCGACCGCAAGGGCCGGCTGGTCGAAATCCCCCAGCGGCTGCGCGTCGGCGAACCGAGCTGATCGATATTGGGAGCCTATCGCCGGGCGATCATGATCAGGTCGGTGCTCGTGGCTGGATCGTACGGGTCCAGCTTCACATTGCCGTAGAAGCGGCTGGTCGCGCCGGCCTCAGCAGCGACGGCTTCGAGTGCGTCGCGCGTCAAGCCGAGGAAGGGGATCGACTGGGCGTGATGTGGGCCGCCCGTCTGCGGGATGACGATCACTTCCACCCAGCCAATGCTGCCGTTGCGGTGGACGCCCTTGACGATCGTCGCCTCCTGGCCGGCGATTTGATGGCGGAGAACCTTCTGCCACACGCTTGGCCCGTCGGGCAGTTTCCAAAGGTTGAGCACCTGGACGACAACGACGCCGCCGGGGCGGACGAGCGTCAGCATGTTGCGCAAGGCGACTTGGGCTGAGGCAATGTCGGCTGCCAGCGCCAGCGAATTGCCCAGGCAGACGGCAGCGTCATACGATCCCGCCTCGCCTGCCGGCTGATCGAATCCCTGCACAGCCCATCGCAGGCCGGGGGGCGTGCCGAACGCCGCCTTTGCCCGGTCGATCATCGCCGGGCTGATGTCCAGGCCGAGCACGTCCAGCCCCCAGCCGTGAAACATCGCCGCGTGCCGGCCCGTGCCGCAGGCGACATCCGCCAGGCGCTTCACGCCCGCTTCTTCGAACAGCGGGCGCAGATACGCCGCCTCGGCTGACAGGCGCTTCGGCCAGTCGATCATCGCTTCGTAGACGTCCCTCAGATCATCGAAGGGGGATTGCGGCATGGCGATGTCCCATCGTAGGCCCTGCGGCGGGGAGGTCTATGGGAATCTCGACTGCAAAATCTTGTTGCAGGTGATGCCGCGAACGCTACGCTGATGCCACGGAGGACTTGGCATGTCTCGGATGTGTTTGACGGCTTTGGCGGCGGGCGTGATGGCGGTGGGCACGGGCGCAGGGGCAGCCGATCTGCCGCCGCTGAGCATCACCTCGGTCAACCTGGCCGGCTACACCTCGGGCACGGTTGGCGCAACCGAACTGAGTGGCCTGACCTATGTCGGCGGCAACAAGTGGTTTGCCATCTCCGACGGGACGGGCCGTCTGATCGAGATGGAGATCGACATTCATCCGGTCACCGGCTCGGTCACGTCCGCGTCAGCCGTCAGTGGTGTGACGCTCGCCGGCGCGAGCGATCTCGAGGGCGTCGCTTGGGATCCGACGACCGGGTCGGTCTGGGTCAGTGACGAAACCGGACCAGCCATCCGCCGGCACGACCCAGATACCGGCGCCGCGCTTCAGACGCTCAGCCTGCCGGCGGTATACGCCAATATCCGATCGAACTTCAGCCTCGAATCGCTGACGCGCGATCCGAGCACCGGCGAACTGTGGACAGCCAACGAAGAGGCGCTGTCGGTTGATGGGCTGGTCTCGACGACAACGGCTGGGACGGTGGTGCGCCTCCAGCGGTTCGACGCCTCCGGCACGCCGACCGGCCAGTGGGCGTATGTGACCGAGAAGATCAGTGGCGATTCTCCGTTGACCACGGACGAGCGCAGCGGCGTGGCGGATCTGCTGGCTTTGCCGGACGGTCGGCTGCTCGTGCTCGAGCGCGAGCTCGGCGGCACGCCCTTGCCCCAGCTCACCAATCGCCTGTATCTGGTGGACTTCGACGGCGCCACGGACGTATCGGGGCTGGCGGAGCTGGATGGACAGACCTATACGCCTGTCAGCAAGACGCTGCTGTGGAGCACGTCGGTGTACACGAACTTCGAAGGGCTCGGCCTGGGGCCGACGCTCGCCGACGGCAGCCGCAGCCTGCTGCTGATCTCCGACGACGAGGGCGGCATTCTTCCAGCCAGAATCTATGCCCTTCGCATCGAGGGTGTCGTCCCCGAATCCGGACTACTGGCGCCGGCAGGCCTGCTGATCGCAGGATTGCTGAGACGGCGGGGGAGATCAGTGGCGACTTACCAGTTGCCAGTTGCCAGTTGCCAGTTGCCAGTTGCGCGGTCCGCCTCACTCCGTCTCTTCGTCTCTCCGTCTCTCCGCCAATCGCTCAATCCCCCGCTCTCTCCGTTTCCTCCACCGGCCCCACATACGTCCTCGACACCACCACATCATCAAACCACACCCGATTGACTCGGCGGGGGTTGGCATCCTTGTTGTGGCGGGGGGCCTGCTCGGTGATGTAGCTCTCGATGGCGATGGCGTTGATCTTCAGCTTGTCGGTGTCGCGCCAGCGGATGCCGGTCCACCGGCCGACCTCCCGCCCGTCGATCCACAGCGCCTGCTCGCCGTCGGCCTGGCCGGGCGTGTTGGCTTTGACCATCACCTCGACGCAGATCCATCGGTCGCGCTCCACGGGCACGGGCGGGTCCGGGTCAAAGCCGTTGCCCCAGTACTTGCCGTCCGGGGACCGCTTCATGTCCGGGTAGTAGGTGTAGAAGCGCCACACGCCCGGCGGGGGATAGCGGCCCCAGTTGCCCCACGGTTCGATGTTCGTGCTGAACCATGTCCGCCCGTCCGGCCGCTCGCCGGCCTTGCCCTGCGGCCAGCGCGTCGGCGGGTCGTACGCGATCACGCGGACGAAGTGATGCGTGTAGCCGTGCTCGGCTTCGAACTTCACGTAGAACCGCAGGTAAGCGGTGTCCAGACCCGCCGGCAGCATCTTGTACAGATACCCGCCCGTATCCTCACCAAGCGTAGCCGTGATCTGCGCGCACTTGCCTGTCCCATCCCGCCCGCCGTCGACGATGGCAACGGTCTTGTCATTCTTGATGGTGCTCCAGTTGCCCTTGTCGAACTGCTCGAAGTCTTCGGCAAAGACAACGTCCTCGCCCGCCTGAGCGATCGGGCACAGCAGCAGCGCGGTCAGGATGGCGGACAGTATTCGCATGGCTCTCTCATGGAAACAGCGGCCGCGAAGACGCGAAGACCGCGAAGGTGTCACGAAAGGAATAGCGCAAAGATCCCAAAGATCTCAAAGATCACAAAGAACAGAAAAGGGCGGATGTCTGTTTCTGTGGCACGTGCGTCCCGTACGTGCAGCAGCCAAGAAGATTCGCACGTGCGGGACGCCCGTGCCACAAACCTGCGCCAACACACCACCCCAATCACCCCAAAAAGCAATCTCTTTCTCTATCGTTGCGTTCTTTGTGAGCTTTGTGATCTTTGCGCTCTCCTCGCCTCTTCGAGTCAGACCCGGAATCTCAATCCCTCAGCGTCTCCGCGGTGAAACAATCACCGGGGAAACTCCTCCCGCAGGAACTTGCCGTCCTCGATGATCCGCACGCCGTCGACCTCGACATACCCGCCGGTGCGCAGGTCGACGACCATGTCCCAGTGCAGGCCGGACTGGTTCGTGTTGCCGCTCTCGGGATACCCGGCGCCCAGCGCGAAATGCACCGTCCCCCCGATCTTCTCATCAAAGAGCGTGTTGCGCGTGTACTGCCTGATGTGGTAGTTCGTCCCGATCGCGCACTCGCCCAGCCGGCGCGAGCCTTCGTCCATGTCGAGCATCGAGATCAGGAAATCCTGCCCCTTGGAGGCGCTGGCATCGACGACCTTGCCGTTGCGGAACGTCAGCTTCGCATCCAGCACCTCGCGGCCATGATGCACAGCCGGGAAGCTGAAGTTGATCTGCCCCTCGACACTGTCCAGCACCGGCCCGGTGAAGACCTCGCCGTCGGGGAAGTTCTCCTTGCCGTCACAGTTGATCCAGCGCATGCCTTCGAGGCTCATGCGCACGTCCGTGCCGTTGGCTGCGACAACGCGATACTCATGCTTGCCGTTGAGGAAGTCGACCAGCCGCTGCTGACGCTCGCTGATGCGCTTCCACGCAGCCACCGGGTCGTCCTCGTAGAGGAAGCCGGCATTGAAGACAAAGTCCTCATACTCCGCCAGACTCATCTCCGCATCCTGCGCGGCTGCGAGATTCGGGTATTGCGTGCCGACCCAGTTGAGCGACTTGTCAGCCGCCCGGCGCATGAACAGATCCATCAGCGGCTTGCGGGCCGCCTGGGTGATGCCGATCTTCGCCGGGTCGCAGTTGGTCAGCGCCTTGGTGTTTTCCTCAGCCCAGATGCCGATCGAGACATCGATCTTCTCGTACTCGTACAGGCTGATCGGATTGAGGAACCGAAGCTGCTCGTCGCTGGCGTTCTTGAGGAAGATCTCGTCCAGCTCATCCGGCACCATGCGTACGGTCGGATGCGCCCCAGCCGCCAGCACCTCCCGGAACAACTCGACGATCAGCGGCTGAGCCGACGGGCTGCCGCTGATCCGCACCAGTTGTCCCTTCTTCACGCCGCAACTGTAATTCACCAGAACAGACGCCAGTTTCTGAAGACGAGGATCACGCATAGACGGAGATTGTATCCGCCGTGCGTCGGGACACCACTTGTAATGTCAGGTGGAGCGACGAAGCGACGAAGGGAAGGCGCAGAGATCCCCAAAATCTCGAAGACTGCAAAGGGGCTTAGGGTCTTGAGTGTGGGACGCCCGCGCCACAGAAAGAATCACGCCTTTGAAATCTTTGTAATCTCTGAACTCTTCGCGCTCAGCCTCCGCGTCTCGGCGGTGAATACCCCATCAATGCGTAGCCAGGATGCACACCGTCGCCGGCTTGCCCAGAGCCGCGATCTGCTCTGTCGAGAGGGCATCGGTCGTGTTGTCGCCGATGCTGGCTGTTACGCCGTGCTTCTTGAGGAACGCCCGCGCCCTGCCGGCCTGGATGCCGATGCCGTAGCTCTCTTCCGTCGCCGACGCGAAGCTCTTCATGCACACGACAGCCATCACATTGCCGAAGCGGTCGAGGATCGGCCCGCCGCTGTTGCCGGGATTGACCTTCGCATCGATGAGCACATGATCCCCGTCCCCCGACGCGCTGGAGACGATCCCCCGCGTGATCTTGATCGCCTGGCCGAGGCGGTCGATCATCGGATACCCCATGACCGTGCACTCCGCCCCGTCGGTGGGGCGATCGGTCGCGATAAAGCGCAGGTAGGGCAGCTTCTCGCCCGACCTGGGTTTGATGCGGATGAGCGCCAGGTCCAGTGCCTCATCCATGGCGATGACCTCGGCTGACCGGCGGTCGCGCTCGCCCAGCATCACCATCAGTTCCTTACCATCCTTCACCACATGGGCATTGGTGAGGATCATGCCGTCCTCGGTCACGAGGAAGCCCGTGCCGCTGGACATCCCCGCGACGACTTCGCCCGCGCCGGCATCGGCGATCTCCGGCTTGAGCGGAACCAGCAGGAACGACGGCGGGGCGGAGTCCTGTCGCAGGCTGTATTTCACAGCCAGCAGGCGGGCGCTCTGCATCATCTCCTTGTGATGCGAGCTGCGGCTGCGCGCGATGCTGGGGTTCAGCGAAATCGCCTTGATCAGCGAGACGGCGATGGGGAACGAATCCTCGATCTGCGCCGCCTGGTACAGCAGGCTCGCGCCTTTTTCGACCTGCTTCTTGAAGCAGTAGGCAATCCCCAAATTGGCCAGCGCCTCGGGGCGCTTTGGATTGATCCGCAGCGCCTGCTCAAAGTACCGGATAGCCGTGTCGTGATCCCGCTGGAGCAGCGCCACATACCCGAGCATGAAGGCGATCTTGAAGGAGTTGGGATAGACCTGGTTGGCTTCTTCGAACTTGCGGATGGCCGCGATCGTCTGGTCGCGCAGCAGCAGATCGAAGCCTTCCCTGGTCAACCGCTCGGCTTTGGCGAGCAGTTCGCGCCGTTCCTCGCCGCCGACCCAGCGGCCACGGATTTTCTCCGCGCCCTCGTCGGCGAGCGTGGTCCAGCGTTCGAGCTCCTGCCTGGCTGCCCCCAGCTCCGGAGCATCGGGATTGGCATCGATCCAGTTCTGCCAGATGGTCACAGCCGCCAGCGGCGTGTTGACGGCATCGGCTTTGTACTTGGCGGATTGGAACGTGGCGCTGCTCGACGCGGCGGGTGTCGGCGTCGGCGAGCTTGCGGGCGTGCTGTCGATGCGCGCCCGCCGCGCGGCATCGCCGCGCAGGATCGACTCGACCTGTGAGGTGGGAATCGTCAGCTTCTGACCGTCATCAGTGCGAATCCAGTAATTGTCGCCTTGCTGGATGGCGGTCCCCTCCAGCTCGCGCCCATCCTTGAGTATGATCAGGTCCGCCAGCGCGAGGTTCGCACACAGCAGAAGGGCAAGGCTTGCCAAGAGGAAGGATGTGAACGGTCGGTGGACGTGCATGACAAAAGCCCCATTGGGTCGATCGAAACGAGAGGGCGGTGCACCCGGGAAAATGCTGTGTATATCGTATCGGCGGCAGGGCGTTTCTCAACAGGAAAATGACATGCCGCTATCGCGATCATCCCGTCGCAAGTGACGTGTCTAACCGATTTTGTGGCGGTCTGGTGGGCGAGATATCAGGGCGGAAACAGGAGTTTGGATGCGTATTGACGTTGTGATGCTGCCGAGCGAGTTGACGACCCGACATCTGCGCGGCCGGGCGGTGGCGGTGTTTGATGTGCTGCGGGCGACGACGACGATGACGGCGGCATTGGCTGCGGGGGTGGCGGAGATCCGCCTGTTTGCCGACATCGAGGCTGCGCGATCGGCAGCCGCTGCGCATGCCGGCAAGCGGCTGCTGGTGGGGGAAGTCCGCTGCCTGCCGCCGGAGGGGTTTGAGCTGGGCAACAGCCCAGGCGCGTTCAACCGCGATCTTCACGCCGGCACGACCATGTTCATGTGCACGACCAACGGCACGCGCGCTCTGTTGGCAGCGAGCGAGGCGGAGGCCGTCTTCGCGGCTTCGCTGGTGAACTGCCGTGCCGTCGCCCATCGCCTGAGCGACACGAGACGCGACATCACGCTCCTGTGCGCTGGCACCGACGGCAAGCCGGCTTTGGAGGATCTGGCAGGGGCCGGATCGGTCATCGATGCCTTGATGTCGTCGGGGGAGAGTGTCGACCTGGAGTCCGACATCGCCCGCTGTGCCCTTGCTGTCTTCTGCGCCTGTCGCGAGGACCTGGTCGGCGCGCTCCGCGTCAGCCAGGGCGGCAGGAACGTCATCGCAGCCGGATTGCCGCAGGACGTCGACTTCGCCGCCCGCATCAACACGCTGACCAACGTCGGCCGGCTCGCCCCGTCAGCCGACGTGCCCACCCTCCGCCCGGCCTGGCCCCCGGCAGGAGACACGACGGCTGAAACGTAGGGTCCGCCTTGGCGCACCTGGAAGACCACCCAGCCTGTCCGAAATACCGCCCGTGCCCCTCGATCTCACGCGAAACAGCGAATCCAGCGGAGGCCCCAGCCAGAAAACCGCCACCCCGCATTGCGATCTTTGCAATCTCTGCGATCTTTGCGCTACCAACCCATCCCCCGAAAGAAGCCCTCCGCGTCTCAGCGACTCGGCGGTCAAATACCCCGCCAAACCCCCGTTTTCCGCGTGATCCCTATTGACATCCACCCCGCCTGCCGATGTAATAGCGGAATCATGATTTCGGCAAACCTGCTGAACCTGCGGCTTAGCCTGGCCCTTCTGGGTCTCGAGCTTACGTGCGCGTAGTTGCAGGGTTTGCCCAACCAAGGATTGACGGTTCACACCCTGCGACACGCGTCGCGGGGTTTTTTGTTTGGAATCGCCGATCCGTGCTATTGAGATTTCACCGGCAGCCGATCGGCGCGAAGCCCCATGCCGGTGACGACCACAAGGAGCGGTCATGGATACGGTCCGAATATTCGACACCACACTGCGAGATGGCGAACAATCTCCCGGCGCAACCCTCACACTCCCCGAGAAGCTGGAGATCGCGCGCCTGCTCGAGTCCATGGGCGTCGACATCATCGAAGCCGGCTTCCCGATCAGCTCCAACGGCGATTTCGAGTCCGTGAAGCAGGTCGCCACCGAAGTCACCAACAGCGTCGTCTGCGGCTTGGCGCGATGCGTGCCAGCCGACATCGACCGCGCCGGCGAAGCGATCAAACCCGCGAAGAAAGGCCGGATCCACGTCTTCTGCGCCACCAGCAAGATCCACCGCGAGCACAAGCTGCGCAAGGGCAAGCAGGAGATCATCGACCTGAGCGTCCGCTCCATCCAGCAGGCACGCCAGTACACCGATGACGTGGAGTTCAGCCCCGAAGACGCCAGCCGCACCGAGCTGGAGTTCCTCGAGGAGATCGTCGCCGCAGCCATCGAAGCCGGCGCGACGACCATCAACCTGCCCGACACCGTCGGCTACGCCGTCCCCAAGACCTATGGCGAGATGTTCGCGCACCTGATCGCGAAGATCCCCGCGATCCGCGAGAAGGGCATCATCCTCTCAGCCCACTGTCACGACGACCTGGGCATGGCTGTGGCCAACTCGATGGCTGCCATCGAGGGCGGCGCCCGCCAGGTTGAGTGCACCGTCAACGGCATCGGCGAACGCGCCGGCAATGCCGCGCTGGAGGAGATCGTCATGCTCCTGCGCACCCGAGCCGACTACTATCGCCTGGGTACGCGCATCGACACGACCAAGCTCTACCCGGCCAGCCGCATGGTCGCCACGCTGACCGGCGTCATGGTCCAGCGCAACAAGGCGATCGTCGGCCAGAACGCGTTCGCGCACGAGTCCGGCATCCATCAGGACGGCATCCTCAAGCATCGCGAGACGTACGAGATCATGGACCCAGCCACCGTCGGTATCCCGCAGACGGCGCTGGTGCTCGGCAAGCACTCGGGCCGGCATGCGTTCCGCGATCGCGTCAAGGAGCTCGGCTACAACCTCACCGAAGAGCAGTTGGAAAAGGCGTTCGTCCGCTTCAAGGCGCTGGCTGACAAGAAGAAGGAAGTCTTCGACGAGGACATCGAGGTGCTCGTCGACGATCAGCTCGAGATCGACCAGAGCCTGTGGGAGCTCAAGGGCCTGCAGGTCACAGCCGGCTCGAACACCGTGCCGACCGCGACTGTCACGCTCAAGGACTCCAATGGCGAGCTGATCCAGGATGCCAGCGTCGGCGACGGCCCGGTGGATGCGATCTACTCAGCCATCCAGCGGCTCACCGGCGTGCGGTCGACGCTCAGCGATTATCGCATCCGCGCCGTCAGCAGCGGCAAGGAGGCGTTGGGCGAAGTGCATGTTGAGCTGGATCACAACGGCCGAAAGGTCCGCGGCCGGGGCGTCAGCACCGACATCCTCGAAGCCAGCGCCATCGCCTACCTGGCCGCCATCAATCGCCTCCGCAGCCTGGCCCACCGCGAACGGCTGGTCACACAGCATTCCGGCGTGTGAGGCGGGAGCGATAAGGCGCCAAGACGAAGCGACGCAGGGAGTACACGACGGAGAGACGCAGAGACAGTGGCATTGGCGCCACTTCGTCTCTTCGTCTCTTCGTCTCTTCGTCTCTCCGTCTCTCCGTCTCTCCGTCTCTCCGTCTCTCCGTCTCTCCGTCTCTCCGTCTCCCATGGGCCGCTAGCCCTCCGTCGCTCAAAGGCACCCCACAAAACAACCGGTCCGCTTTGCCGGACCCTGCGAATTGTCTTCCGCAGGGCCCGGCTCGGCGGACCGGCTCTTCTCTTTACTTCGTCTCTTCGTCTCTTCGTCTCTTCGTCGCTTCGTCGCTTCGTCGCTTCGTCTCTTCGTCGCTTCGTCTCTTCGTCGCTTCGTCTCTTCGTCGCTTCGTCGCTTCGTCGCTTCGTCGCTTCGTCGCTTCGTCGCTTCGTCGCT
>CALEKX010000155.1 GCA_937904525.1 uncultured Phycisphaerales bacterium | reverse complement strand
AGCGCCGACCGCGCTAGGTTATATGGTCGCAGCAATCTTGTCGATGGTCGTTTGGTAGATACAGTGAACTCTACTATTGATTATTGCGGTGGGCCCGCCATATTGGGCAACCATGCGCACAAGCTACCTCATCCGACGAGTCAAGCTCCTCGGTACAGAGCGATGGATGCTGGCCATTAGGCACGAGGACCGCCTGCTGTTTCGGTCACGCTCGGAAGCTCAGATGGCGCGTGACGAGACAAGGCTAGCAGCGTGCGCGGCGTCTTGGCCGAGCCCGCGGAAGGAGCAGGATGATGCGTAATTACGGCGTACGACTACATTGCTGGGGCGATTACGCCCTCTTCACCCGTCCCGAGATGAAGGTGGAACGCGTCAGCTACGACGTCATCACCCCTTCAGCCGCCCGCGGCATCCTCGAAGCCATCTACTGGAAACCCGAGATCCGCTGGGTCATTGACCGCCTGCATGTGCTCAATCCCATCCGCCTCACGTCGCAACGGCGCAACGAGGTCGGCTGCAAGATCCCCACACGCGGCCCGGACGGCGCCGAACAGGCCATGAAAAAGGGCCGCGGGCGCCTCGGCATCTATGTCGAAACTGAACGTCAGCAGCGGGCTGCGATGCTCCTGCGCGATGTCGCCTACGTCATCGAAGCCCACTTCGACATCGTCGACGGCGAGCCCAACGAAGCCAAGCATCTCGACCAGTTCAACCGCCGCGCCCGCGCCGGCCAGTGCTTCACACGCCCCTACCTCGGCACGCGCGAATGTGCAGCCGATTTCGCCCTCATCGAACACGGCCAGCCGCTGCCCCAACCTCATCCCAGCCTCGCCGGCCGACGCGAACTCGGCTGGATGCTCCACGACATCGACTTCCGCAACGGCCGCCAACCGCGCTTCTTCAACGCCGTCATGGTCGACGGCGTCATCGACGTGCCCCCCTTCGACAGCCCGGAGGTGAAACGATGATCCTCCAGCGACTGGTTGAGTACTATGACCGCCTCGCCGCCGATCCGGCCACGGCCGACGCCATGGCGAAACCGGGCTACTCCCTGCAGAAGATCAGCTTCTGTGTCGTCCTCGAGCCCGACGGCACACTCCAGCAGTTCCAATCCCTGCTCTACACCGAGGGCAAGAGGCAACTCCCCGAGATGCACCTCGTCCCGGGCCAGTCCAAGCCGACTGGCTCGGGCCTCAACCCCTGCTTTCTCTGGGACAACGCCGCCTACATGCTCGGCTACAAAGCCGACGATCCCAACGCCCAGCGGACGCGCAAAAGCTTCGAGGCCTTCCGCGACAGGCATCTGGCTGTCGAGTCCGAGATTAACAGCCCCGCCTTCTCCGCCGTCTGCAACTTCCTCCGCAACTGGTCGCCCGATCGGGCAGCCGAATACGAAGATGTCTTGAAAGAGATCACCTCAAACTACTTCGGCGTCTTCCGCATCGCCGGCGAACGCCGCTTCGTCCATGACGACCCAGCCATCGTTGAGTACTGGTCGCGTCAGTCCAGCGACGACGACGGCAGCCCCCGCGGAATCTGCCTCGTCACCGGCAGGGAAGAACCCATCGCCCGCCTGCATGAACCAAAGATCAAGGGCGTCCGCGGCGGCCAGAGCTCCGGTGCGCTGCTGGTTTCCTTCAATGACTCAGCCTACGAGTCATATGGCAAGTCCCAGAGCTACAACGCCCCCGTCAGCAACTCGGCTGTCTTCAGATATGCCAATGCCCTGAACCACCTGCTCAGCCGAGACGATCGACGCATCTCGCTCGGCGATGCCACCATCGTCTTCTGGGCGGATCGCCCCTCGGAGCTTGAGGAGTACGCCAGCGATCTGTTCACCGACGCGATCCTGCCATCTGAAGACGCTCCGGCTGAGGACAAACAGCGTGCCCAGCAGGTGCGCCTGTTCCTCTCGCAGCTCCGAGCCGGCCATGCAGGCGACGAGGCCATCAAGGCCGACCGGGAGACGAAGTTCTTCATCCTGGCCCTTTCGCCCAACGCCGCACGCATTTCGGTCCGCTTCTGGATCGACAGCAACGTCGCCGAGATGAAGCAGCGGCTCGCGCAGCACATGCAGGACATCGAGCTCGTCGGCGCACGCGAGGCCGATCCTCCGCTGATGATTCGCCGCATCGTCAACGCCACCGGCCGCGCCGAGTTCGATTCCAATGGACGCTTCAAGGGCTACGACACCGACGCCGTCTCGCCCCTGCTGGCCGGCGCCGTCGCCCGAGCCGTCTTCACAGGCGGCCCCTATCCGCAGGCCCTGCTGGCTGCCCTCATCAGCCGCCTCCGCGCCGACGGCGCCATCCGCCACGAGCGCATCGCAGCCATCAAGGCCTGCCTCGTTCGAAACTCACGACTCAAAGGACAATCAAAGGAGGTTCCCGTGGCACTCGACACTAATCGGGATGACCCGGCCTATGTCACCGGCCGACTCTTTGCGATTCTCGAGAAGATCCAGACCGACAGCTCCGGCGGCGACCTCAACGCCACCATCAAGGACCGCTACTTCTCAGCCGCCAGCGCGACACCGGCGCTCGTGTTTCCGCGCCTGATCCGTCTCAGCCAGCACCATCTGTCCCGCATGGACACAGGCGCCAAGATTTACTACGAGCGTCTTCTGGGCGGCGTCATGGACAAGCTCAGGGGCTTTGCCCCACGCCTGACGCTCGAGGAGCAGGGCCTCTTCGCTGTCGGCTATTACCACCAGCGTTCCGATCTGTTTACCCCCAGGAAAGACAAGCAGGAAGGAGATCCCCAATGAGCACGCCCATCCAGCACCGTTACGACTTCGTTTATCTCTTCGACGTCACCGACGGCAACCCCAACGGCGATCCCGATGCCGGCAATCTTCCGCGTATCGACCCCGAGACCGGCCAGGGCCTCGTCACCGACGTCTGCCTCAAGCGCAAGGTGCGCAACTACGTCGGCCTGGTCCACGGTGAGCAGCCGCCCTACGAGATCTACGTCAAGGAAAAGGCCGTCCTCAACCAGCAGCATGAGCGCGCCTACCAAGCCCTCAACCTCGACCCCAAGTCGCGCAAGTCAAAGGGCAAGGACAAAGCCGAGGAAGACCAGAAGCTCACCCGCTGGATGTGCGACAATTTCTACGACATCCGCACGTTCGGCGCTGTCATGACCACCGAGGTGAACTGTGGCCAGGTGCGCGGCGCGATCCAGATGACGGTTGCGCGCAGCATCGATCCGATCGTCTCGCAGGAGCATGCCGTCACACGCTGCGCCGTCACCACCGAGCGCGAAGCCGAAAAGCAGGGCGGCGACAACCGCACCATGGGCCGCAAATTCACCGTCCCCTACGGCTTGTATCGTGCCTTCGGCTACATCAATCCAGCCCTGGCTGAGCAGACGGGATTCTCCGAGGAAGATCTGGCGCTGTTCAAGAAGGCCCTGGCCTTCATGTTCGAGAACGACCGCTCCGCCGCGCGCGGGCGGATGTCCCCCGTCCGCTGCATCGCCTTCCGCCACGAGCACAAGCTCGGCAACGCCCGAGCCGACCAGCTCTTCGCCCGCGTGAAGGTCGAACCCGTCGAAGAGGTCAAATCCGGCAAGCGACCACCCCGCTCAAAGGAGGACTATCTCATCACCATCGACGGCGCCAACGACCTGCCCGAGGGGGTGACCATAGAGGAATGGGTCTAGCGCCCCTGAGGTGAGCCGTGGCTGATGTGCATCGTCAACTCGATGTGCAGTTCGCTGGGCCGTACCGCGTTTTCGATCACACCGGCGTACTGCCCGGTTGTCCGCACGCGCACCAGGCGGGACTTTACCTTTGGGCGGTAAGACAACCCGAAGGCCATTGCCTCGTCACCTACGTCGGCGCCACGTGTCGGTCGTTTCGCAAGCGTGTCTTCGAATCCGTCCTCGGACATTTCAGCGGCTACGACGACATCTGCGATGCTGATGCGTTGCGCTCGGGCAAGCGGATCGCGCTGTGGGAGGGCATGTGGCGGAGCCGAAATCGCGACAAGGTGGGCCAGTTCATCGATCAGTTGCCTGCTTTGGCCAGCGCGGCACAGGCCGCGATATCAGCGTGCTGCCTGTTCCTTGCGCCACTTGAGCTTCCCCGGCAGCTTCTCGAACGGTGTGAAGGCGCGATCGCCTATCACTTGCGAGCCTGTCCATCCGCCTCGGCGCTGATGTCGTCGGACATCCGCTATCGCGTGCGAAAGGTGGATCAGACACCCGTGCTTATCTCGGTGACCAGCGATGCGCCTGTCCAGGGACTCCCAGCTCGCCTTTTGGCATGAGGAACTATGTACGCCGAATCCGATCTCCTGCCCATCAGCGCCCTGCAGCACCTGCTGTTCTGCCCGCGGCAGTGTGCGCTGATCCACATCGAGCGGGCATGGGCCGAGAACCGCTGGACGGCTGAGGGGCGTGTGCTGCACGAGCGGGCGCACACGCCCCAAGCCGAACGCCGCCCCGGCGTGCGCGTCGTCCGCGGCATGCAGGTCCGCTCGCTGGAGCTCGGCCTGTTCGGCCAGGCCGATGTCGTCGAATTTCGCGCGACTTCGTCGGGCTCCACCGCGTTCCCCATCGAATACAAGCGCGGCCGCCCCAAGACGGGCGACGAAGATCGCGTGCAGCTCTGTGCCCAGGCCCTCTGCCTGGAGGAGATGCTCGGCTCAGCCGTCCCCGTAGGCGCCATCTTCTACGGCAAGACGCGCCGCCGCGTCGACGTCGCCTTCGACGACACCCTCCGCCAGCGCACCCGCGATGCAGCCGCCGAGCTGCACGCCATGATCCGCTCCGGCATCACCCCCACCGCCCAACGCGAGAAAAAGTGCGACCGCTGCTCCCTCCTCCACATCTGCATGCCCGGCGTGCTGGAGGGACGGGAATCCGCATCGCGCTACCTCAGCCGCGTCACTTCCCTGATCGCTGCCGGTACCGGCCCGTCGGAGGACTGATCAGCCATGAAGCAGCACCTGAATACCCTCTTCGTCACCACAGACGGCGCCTACCTCGCCCGCGAGGGCCAATCCGTCCTCGTCCGCCACGAGAAGCAGACCAAGCTCCGCCTGCCGATCCATACCATCGGCTCGATCGTCTGCCTGGGCCGCGTCGGCGTAAGCCCTTCGCTCGCGGGCCTTTGCGGCGAACAGGGAGTCAGCATCAGCCTGTGCACCCCGCATGGCCGGTTCCTCGCCCGCATCAGCGGGTTCACCTCCGGCAATGTCCTGCTCCGCCGCCAGCAATACCGCCAAGCCGACGACCCAGCCGCATCGGCTGCCATCGCCCGGGCCATCGTCGCCGGCAAGATCGCCAACTGCCGACAGGTCCTCCTCCGCGGCGCACGCGATCGTCCCGACTCCCCCGGCGCCGCCGCTCTCCAAACGTCAGCCAACAAGCTCGCTCAGTCCCTGCGCCTCCTCAGCGATGACATGGACCTCGACTCCCTCCGCGGCATGGAGGGCGACGCAGCCAACGCCTATTTCGCCGCGTTCAACCACCTGATCACCAACCGCGACGGCGGCTTTGTCTTCACCCGCCGCAGTCGTCGGCCACCGCTGGACAACGTCAACGCCATGCTCTCGTTCATCTACGCCATGCTCGCGCACGATGTCCGCAGCGCCTGCGAGACCGTCGGCCTGGACCCAGCCGTCGGCTTCCTCCATCGCGATCGCCCCGGCCGCCCGGGCTTGGCGCTCGATCTGATGGAGGAGCTGAGACCGATCCTGGCCGATCGGCTGGTCCTGTCGCTGATCAACCGCCAGCAGATCGACCCAGCCGGCTTTACCACCGATCAGGCTGGCGGCGTCCGCATGAACGACACCACGCGCAAAGCCCTGCTTGTCGCCTATCAGAAACGCAAGCAGGACACGATCGAACATCCGTTTCTGCAGGAGAAGGTGACGGTCGGCCTGCTGCCGCACATCCAGGCGCGCCTGCTGGCCCGCCACCTGCGAAACGATCTGGACGCCTATCCCCCCTTCATTTGGAGATAGGGCCACACACTGGCAACGGACAACTGTTTACTGGCAACTGACAGCTCGCAACGAACCACCACCATGCTCGTCCTCGTCACCTACGACGTTTCCACCACCACCGATGCCGGCCGGCGCCGTCTGCACCGCGTCGCCAAAGCCTGCCTCGACTACGGCCAACGCGTTCAGAACAGCGTCTTTGAATGCGAGGTCGACCCAGCCCGGTGGGTCGAGATGAAGAACCGACTGCTCAGCCTCTACGAACCCGCAGAGGACAGCCTGCGCTTCTATTTCCTGGGCGCAAACTGGCGCCGGCGCGTTGAGCATCACGGCGCCAAACCCGCCATCGACCCCGATGGCCCGCTGATCGTCTGACGACGCCCAAGCAGTCGGGGCGCGTTCCCGCGATCCCCCAGCGCGCAGGAAACCCCCGGCAGGTTCGCGATCGTCACAAACCGTTCTTTGACAAGTGAATAGGTGTCCCGGGCAAGAAAGCCAAGCCCGCAAGTCCCCGAATCCCCGCAGGTCCGCGATCTTTGCACGCTAGACCCGTACAGATCACCAGTTAGAGCCAAGCGGTCGCCCCCTCACAGGGGCGTGGATTGAAAC
>CALEKX010000154.1 GCA_937904525.1 uncultured Phycisphaerales bacterium | reverse complement strand
TCCGGCACGCAATAGCGTGCCCTACTTACAGACCACTGACTCACCTTGTCAGCGCTGGATCAGCGGGCCAAACGCCAGCACAGCCGCGATCACGAACAGGATGACCAAGCCGCCGTATAGCCGCGTCATGAAGCGGTCGAAACGCTGGGTCTTCGCCGGATCGGCTGACAAATCGCGCAAATAGTCCATCCGCAGCGGGATGCTGCCGTGCAGGTAGTGATTGGTCCATTCCATGACCCGATCCAGCACCGAGGTGAGCACGTCCCGGACGCTGCCACCCCGCCAGCGGGCACGCGTGATGGGCATGTTGTTCACCGTCGCCACGCGATGCAGCGCCGACGCGAACACCATCGCCCCGTACGGGCCGACGTACGACTGGCCCGGCTCAGCCGGCGGGATGGGTTCGACCTGCCCGCGCTGCAGTGCGATCGTGTCGATCGGCTGCTCCTGCTGCATCGTCCGAGCCGCGAACACATCCGCCTGCCGCTCGAACCGACGCGACAGGAACCCAAACACCAGCAAAAACCCCGCAGCCGCCCCCAGCGTCAGCCAAACCTCCAGCGACACCCCCATCAGCGTCTTCTCATAAATCGGGCCAAACTGGTCATGGATCAGCCGCTCGATCCCCGCCAGCGCCAGCACCAGCATCCCGATCACCAGCACATACCACTGCATGTGCCGATGCACGACATGCCCAATCTCATGCGCAAAGACGGCTTCGATCTGCTCATCGCTCATCGTCTCCAGCAGCAGATCGGTCAGCAGCACGTAGCGGAAACGCCCGATCACCCCCATCACGGCTGCGTTGCAGACGTTGTGATGCGTCTGCCACAGCAGGATGTCGCGGACGCGCAGGTTGTGCTTCTCAGCCAACCGCAGCAGGCGATCGCGCAGCGGCTGCTCATCCAGCCGGCGCGTCTGCAGCACGCGCCGCAGAATCTCCGGCGAAATCACATACACCGCCGCCACCGCCGTCAGCAGGATGCCGGTATGCACCCAGTTGATCTTCTCGGCGGTCATGCCGCTGGTCATCGGCCGCACCACGGCCACCGACACATCGACGATCCCCAGGATCATCAGCACCGGCACAGCCGTGAACAGCACCTGCAGACGGAAGTTGCTCAGGAAATACCGCCAGAATGACGGCGGCGCATGTACCGGCAGGTCAGCGTCGAGCTGGATCAGCAGGTTCTGCTCGCGCGTCGCCCGTTCGACGGGATACTGGCTCCACCACAGCCCCATCCATGCCAGGAAGCACGGCAACGTCCCCACCACCAGCGACGGCAGCTCGAGCTGCAGGTGGTCCAGCCCCAGCACGTTGCCCACCAGGTCGCGCCAGCCCAGCCCCCACAGCCCCACCACCAGCCACAGCGGCACCATCGCCCGGGCGGCGAACATCCCGCGGTGAAACCGCCGGAACTTCGGAGCCAGGTTGATCCCCACCGCCCGGTAGACCAGCATCCGGCTCCACAATCCCATCAAGCCGACCAGCGCGACATATCCCCCCAGGAACAGCGCCGTCCCCTGCCACAAGCGCGGCACGGCGCGCGCGGTGTCCCTCATCGGCCAGGCCATCCAGACAATAAACGGGATCAGCAGCAGGATACGCGACACGAGAACGTCACCTTCAAGCCGGGGGCTCTGCTGGAGTTATCGAACATCCACCCAGCGGACAATAGGCCGCCGGCTGTTTTGATGGCTATCGGGCCGTGTTGCCTCCGGTCAACACGCCGCATAATCCGCCCAGGCCGCATGGAGCGACATCGGTTCCCCGTCTTATCGCCTCGAAGCCAATAACGCATCCGAGAACAGCGGGATTCTGTTGCCCACGCCGCCAACCGGGTCATAGTTGCAGCAGACGCCATGGGATGTTTCAGCATGACCACGATGACTCGACGCAACAACGCCCGCAGCGGCATCAGCCTGCTGTACGGAATGCTCATTCTATTCGTATTGCTGGCCGTGGGGTCACTGGCTTTGGACGTCGGCCGGGTCTTCCTGGTGAAGGCCCAGCTTAAACAGGCCGCCGACGCCGCCGCCCTGGCCGCCGCTTCCGGCTTGAACAACAAGACCACCACGCAGGCCCGCAACGACGCGATTGACACCGCCAATCGCAATTTCGCGCACTACAACAATCTCAAGAATGACGGCTTTACCACCGAGCTGCGCTCGCAGGACGTCAAGGTGTCCAAGAGCAAGAGCTCGCTGCCGTACAACGATACGGTCGAGGTCACGATCCGCCGCCCCGTGCGGCTGATGCTCGCTACGGTCCTGGGGGCTTCGACCTTCAACGTCGAAGTCACCTCGATCGCCCGCCATGATCCGGGGGTCAAGGTCGAGCAGTGGGTCCGCGGCACAGCCAATCCGTACCTGGCGGGCATGCCCAAGGGCTCGATGGCCAGCCTCAACAACCCGCACAACAGCCCGGACGTGGCTGGCGATGTCACCTCCAGCCGCCCCAGCGATTGGAAACAGTCGCCGCTGCCTGTGCAGAGTCTGCCCATCATCCCCGGCCAAGAGCTGACGTTCGACGAGATCAACGGGACGACCCGTCACGACCCCAAGCTGCCGTTCTACAGCCCCGACGGCGAAACCGGCGAGAACGGCACGCCCAAGAACATCGGCACCAACACCGCCGGCGCCGAAAACGGCATCAGCCAGTTGCGTGCTCCGATCAACGCCCTGGTCGGCGTCTTCCTCGGCCCGGATCGTCCCGACAAGACGGCGCCTCCGCCGATGCTCGACTACTCGACCTACGAAAGCCGCCATCAGGAGCGCTACACGCCGCAGCTCAAGCAGATCTTCTTCATCGGCGACGGTCTGGCCAAGAAGACGGTCAACGGTCAGGAAATCCTCGTCCGCCAGCGGTTCGTCGTCCCCGAAGGCGCGACGCGCCTCTACCTGGCGACGTGGGACTTCTACGAGTGGAACAACAACGGCGGCGAGCGCGAGATCCGCATCGAGCGGCCGGCTCGCACCTACCTGATCAAGTGAGGACTCCGCGTCGCGGCGGCGGTCACTGACCGCCGCCCGACTGCGTGGCTGCCACAGCCGACGTCGACGCTTCGCGCCCGGCGGATGCGGGCGACGCCTCCACCGGCCCCTCGCTGCGACGGCCCAGATCGGCTTCCACCCGCTCGCGCACCCGATCCATCTTCGGATACCGGATTTCCCGATAGCCGGTCACTTCTTCCGGGCACTGCAGCACGCGCAGCGCCTGCTCGTAGTCGTCGATCAGGTTCACGCGATCGAGCAGGCCGATATACCAGTCCCTGAACGCGACCTCGCGCCGATGCCAGCCCGGGATCCGGCGCCACCACTTCATGTGGCGCACGATCTTCAACTGCCAGTCGCGCGTTGTGATCCGCAGACGGAAACGCCACCGGCCGATCGTGAACTCGGGGTTGGTGTGGTGGCGGTAGATGATCCGGTCGCCGTTGGCGACGTCGACGTGATACTTGGCGATGTCGCGCTGCTTCTTCTCGTAACGCGTCAGCAGGTACGAGACATACACCTCGTCCTTGATCAGCATGACCTTCGCCAGGTTCCAGATCACCGCGATCGTCGCGGCATAGCCGCGGGCGGGGTTGTCGTGGCGGTACATGCTGCGGACGCGCTCGATGTACCGCTTGGCCAGACGATGGTCCTCGTACTGGATCAGGTCGTAGATCCGCAGCGCCAGGTCGTACTTGGCCCCTTCGGGCAGATCGCGCATCTGCTTCATCGCCCAGTGGACGAGCTGCTCGTAGCGCATCGCCCAGGTGCGGCCGCGGAGGCGCGTCTTCTTGAAGATGCGGGCCTTGTTGGTGACCAGTTGCTCCCAGGTCTCAGCCTGCGGCTTGCGCGGGAGCACGCCCGGCTCGAGGGCGAGCTTGCGGCCGATGTTGAAGGCCTTGATGTTCTTGCGATGCTCGCGACGGATCGTGTCCTTGATCGCCCAGGCGATGGCGTGGGCGCTGACCGGCACCAGGCCGAGCTGGTACGCCACGCCGAGCATCATGATGTTGACGAACTGCTTGCTGCCGAGGCGCTGCTCGCAGATTTCCGAGAGGTTCTTGGCGTAGCTGAGCGACTCGTTGCAGTGCTCGAGGATTTCCTCGCGGAGCTTCTCCGGATCGAAGTCCTGCCGGCCCAGCAGGTGGTAGACGGTGGCCTGCTTGTGCAGGTTGAGGACGGCTGCCGTCTTCTGCTTTGACCCGACGCGGAACGGCTCGCGCGGATCAACCGCCCGCGCGCCTTCGAGGATGTCGATCCCCAGCAGCAGATCTGCCTTGCCGTAGGGGATGTTGCCCGTGGACGGGTAGTGGGCAGTGGAGCCATCGGCAGTGTCGCCGCCTGCTGCCTGCTGTGCACTGCCTGCTTCATCCTTCACGAATGTAATCTGCGAATACACCCCGCCATTGCGGATGGCCAGGCCCTTCTTGTCCTGGAACAGGACGCGATAGCCTTCCTTGTGGCCGGCGCGGACGAGGATGGCGCCGACCACGCCGATGCCCATGCCGCCGACGCCCGCCATGTGCACGCGCCACGCGCTGCCCGGCTTGGACATGTCGTGCACGCGCTGCGGCTCGGGGAGCTTGTCCAGCGCCATATGCGGCAGCAGGTAGCGGCGGCGCTTCTTGCGGACGATGGTCACCTGCTCGAAGCTCGGGCACGGCTTGACGTGCTCGCCGTACTCGTTGGTGACACGGACGCGCTCGCAGGCGCCGTCGTTGACGCACCAGGTCAGATCGGTGTCGATCTTCCGGCCATAGTCGGTATCGATCCGCACCAGCCCGGGGCAGGCGGTCTGCTTGGTGCATTCCAGGCAGTTCTCGCACACCTCCGACGTGACGTTCATGTGCGTCTTGCGCGGCAGGTAGCCGTGCTTCTTGATGATCTTGCGCTCCTCGCGGAGCTCGGTGCGATGGCGCGTGATGCCGCATTCCTTGTCGGCAATGACCACCTTCACGCCGTCAGCCAGGATCATCGACTCCAGCGTCTTGTAGTAGTTCTCGCGGTCATCGGGGCGCAGCTTGATGATCTTCAGCGGCGCCGTGCCGGCCATGCCGCGGACGATCTGCTCGATGTCCTGGATGTAATGCCGGTTGCCCAGCAGATCCTCCTCCGTGCCGGCATGCTCCTGATGGCCGGTCATGGCGGTGGTCTTGTTCTCCAGGATGATGAAGCAGATGTCCTGGTTGGCTTTGATGGCGTTGGAGATGGCGACCTGGCCGGAGTGGAAGAACGTGCCGTCGCCCATGAACACGATCTGCTTGTTGGTGATGAACGGATCGATGCCCGATCCCGTCCCCGCCCCCAGGCCCATGCCGCTGTAGTTGTGCATGAGCTGCTCGGTCGGGGCGAACATCAACATCGTGTAGCAGCCGGTGTCGCCATGCGCGACCAGGTCCACCGGCCCACGGTTGTGATGCCGCTTCATGTACTCCGGATTGCGGAGATTTTCACGCAGCTCCAGCAGCGTGGCCGACGAGTCACGATGCGGGCAACCGGGGCAGAACGTCGGCGTGCGCGGCACGATACCCGAGATCACGTTCAGCTTCGGCTTGCTGACGGACCGGATCAGATCCCACTCGGCTGTCAGCCGGCCGTTGCGCAGATGCTCGGGCAGCTCCTGCGTGTTGCGGATCAGCGGGATGAGCTTCTGCGCCAGAACCGACACGTTCAGCCCGCGCACCTCGGGGATGCCGTCGACCGTCTCGTCCTCGCCTGCGTTCCGCTCCAGCTTCGGGAATCGCTTGCCGAAGAGGCGCGAGGCGATATCCGCCGCCTGCTCGTGCGGCAGGTCGTGGAAGATCGCATCGCGAATGTTCTTCTCCAGGAAGCTGCGGCGTTCCTCGACGACGATCATCCGCTTGCAGTGGCGGGAGAACTCGGCCACAAGCTGCGTGTCGATCGGGTAGCTCATGCCCATCTTCAGGATGGGGAAGACGCCCGACAGGCCGAGGTCCGCCAGCACGTGCTCGAGATACGGCCCGCCCATGCCGGTGACGATGAACCCCAGCGGCGGGCGCGAGTCGCTGCCGAACGGCTGCTGATTGTTCTGTGCGGGGATGATGCGGTTGATCCCCAGCTCGCGGGCGCGAACGATGGTCGCGGCGAAGCGCTCGGGGGTCTTCAGTTCATGCTGCCAGGTACGCGGCGGCAGAAGGACCTTGTCCAGGTCGATCTGCGCCGTGTCGAGGGCGATGCGCTGATTGGTGTTGATCTGCGGGAACTGGTTGGGATGGCACTCGACCGTGCCCCCGCCGTCGGCATGCGCGACGGTGACGATGTAGCCGATGTACAGGCCGGCGGCCTGGCTGAGCTTGAAGCTCAGGTTGATCCAGTCCTTGAGTTCCTGGGGCGTGCCGGGTTCGACGACGGGCATGCGCAGGTGCTCGAAGAGGAAGCGCGAATCGGCTGGAACCTGCGTCGAGTCGCACCAGGGATCCTCACCGCTGATGACGACCGCGCCGCCGTCGGGATGCGCGCCGGCCATGTTGCCGAGGGCCAGGGCGTCGGCTGCGACATGCGTACCGACGCTTTTGAATGCGACGATTCCGCGGCATCCGGCCATCTGTGCGCCGTTGACGGCTGCCGCGCCGAGGGCTTCGTTGTTGGCCTGGTAGGCGCGAACGCCCTTGCTCTTGAGCAGCTCACTGATGCTGCCCATGCAGTCGAAGAAGCCGGCGATCGGCGAACCGGGATATCCGGTCAGAAGGTGGACGCCACCCTCGACTTCGAGGGCGCCTTTTACCAGCAGCTCATTACCGGTGAAGATCTCGCGGCCGGAATCGGCCAGGAAACGGGGATCGATAGCCATGGCAGTCGTTCCTTGTGCGGGGAAGCTGCTGGAAGGGAAGGAGGCAACGCGACGGAGACGGATGCGGGCATCCGGCCGACGGGTTGTCGCTCCTGGCCTTGCATGAGCTTCTCGGTGTGGCTTACGGCGGAAGGGAGACCCATCAAGCCGCAGGAGACACCGTTCATGCACCGCAACGCAAGAGACTCTTTTGCCGACCCGGGAGCGGAAAGGCACGCTGCCTCCGCTTCGCGGCCGAGCCGGCCGTGCCCATAGGGCTCACCGAAGCATTATCGGTCGCACGATGGGACTTTGCACAGTATTGTACAGACTATACGTAAGTCGGGGGACCACGATCAGAAAAAATCGCCGCCTCGGCGGGCGCGGCCGCCCGGCAGGGGTTTGCGGCGGAAACTGATCGACGGGTCCCAGCCGCCGGTAATTTGTGTCCCGGGGGCCAGAAGGACGCCCATGGCAGGCGAGTTGGACTTTATCGAATGGATCCGCCAGCAGCAGGCGTCCTCGCCTTTGCTGCAAGTGCCGATCGGGGATGATCTTGCGGTGCTCAAATGGGATCCCCGCGACCTGGTCGTGGTGGGCGTGGACCAGGGGCTGGACGGGGTCCATTTCGACACCAAAGTCCACCCGCCGGAGGCCATCGGCCGAAAAGTCATGAATCGCAATCTCAGCGATTGTGCAGCCATGGCGGTGCTGCCGGTGGCGGCTGTCGCGACTGTCGCCCTGCCCAGGGGGACCGACATGGCCTTCGCCAAGCGGCTTTACCAGGGCATGGCCGACGCCGGGGCAATGTTTGACTGCCTGGTTGTCGGCGGCGACACGGGGTCGTGGGACGGCAAGCTGGCGATGACGGTCTCGATCCTCGGCCGATCGGCGGGGATTCAGCCCGTCCGGCGTAGCGGCGCCAAGCCGGGGGACGGGATCTACGTCACCGGCCCGCTGGGCGGGTCGATCCTCGGCCGGCATCTGGATTTCCTGCCGCGCGTGCGCGAGGGGCGGATCATCGGCAAGGTCGCCACCGCCATGATCGACATCAGCGACGGCCTGTCGCGCGACCTGCGGCATATCTGCCAGTCCAGCGGCGTTGGGGCGATCCTCGATGCCAAGGCGATTCCCATCCATGACGACGCCATACGGCTTTCGCAGCAGGACGGCGTCGATGCGCTCACGCATGCGCTCAACGACGGCGAGGATTACGAGCTGCTTTTCACCGCCACCCAGCCGCCGCCGCTGGGCGTGCGGATCGGTACGATCACAGCCGACCGCGCGATCCTGCTGGAAATGGCTGGCGTGCGCCAAGGCCTACCCTGCGGCGCATGGGAACATCATTTCTGAGCTGGCCGCGGCGATTTGACGTGTCTATGCTTAGCCGAGTGTTTCTGTAACCCCCTATCACAGGAAGGAGTTGATGATGAACAGGCTTATGGCTGGCGTGATCGGTCTGGGCATGCTTCTCGGTGTGACGGCGACGGCGCCGGCACAGACGTACAAGGTGGATCCGGTCCATTCGTTCGTGGTGTTCAAGATCGAGCACATGAACACCGGCTGGGTCTGGGGCCGGTTCAATGCCCCCGCCGGAACCTTCGCCCTTGAAGGCGACAATCCGCAGATCGACGTCACCGTCGAAGTGAAGAACATCGACACCGGCGTGGAGCCGCGCGACAACCACCTGCGCAGCGACGATTTCTTCAAAGCCGAAGCCCACCCCACCATCACCTTCAAGAGCACGCAGATCGAGAAGGTCGACGACAACACCTACAAGGCGACCGGCGAGATCACGCTGCTGGGCAAGACCAATCCCGTGACCGTCGAGCTGAAGGTCGGCCAGGCCGTCAAGGGCATGCAGCAGGAAACCCGCCGCGGCCTGCAGGGCACCTTCACCGTCAAGCGCAGCGACTACGGTATGGATTTCATGCTGAACGCGATTGGGGATGAGGTGGAGTTGCATGTGGCCCTGGAGGGAATCCAGGAGTAGTTGTCTGTTACTTGTTACTGGTT
>CALEKX010000153.1 GCA_937904525.1 uncultured Phycisphaerales bacterium | reverse complement strand
CGGCGACCACCGAGATCTACACTCTTTCCCTACACGACGCTCTTCCGATCTCGAATCTGTTGTCAGCCGCGATGTTGGCGGATCAGCAACTGGCACTGAAGGACCTGCTGTCGACGGCACTTGCGGCTCAGGATCGTGCCGATCCGTGGGCGGGCGCGGTCGTGGCGATGGCGGATCACCGATGCCGATCGCTTCAACCGCGGCAGGTGGTGCTCAACCGCCTGGGGGCGCGGGCATGGGGCGGGATCGCCGTGACGGCGCTGCTGTGTGTGAGTGTGGCGGTGATGGCGCCGTCGGCGACGCCGAGCATGGCGTCGGATTCGAGGCTGGCGTTTGTGTCGCCCGATGAGCTGGATCGTCTGGCGGCCAGGACAGACGCTGCCGGGCAGCGTTCTCCCGCGCCGCCGCGGCCGCGGTCCGTCGAGCCGGATCGGCCAACCGGGATCACAGCCGGGGTTGATGATCCTGCGCAGGGCGAGCAAAACGGCGATGCCGTCGATTCACCGCATCGGACAGAGATCGCCAATCCCGAGGGGGCCGGCGGCGGCAAGGGGCAGACGCAGGCATCGGCAGACCCCGACCGCCTGACGGTCCCGCCGTTGGGGGATGCACAAGCACCGGTCAATGGCGATGCACACACCGCCAGCGGCGGCGCTGCGCGCGACGGCTCAGCCGGCATTCAGCCGCCGACGGGCCTGCATATTTCGGCTGGGTCGTCTGCGCCCGTTGCGCCGTGGGATTCGGACCAGTGGGGCATCTCGCGCAGCCAGGCGATCGATGCCATTGAACGCAATCAGATCCCGGGGGCATACAGGGATCTGGTGCGGGCGTATTTTGAGCGGTGAGGGGGGCTCAGTTGCCAGTTGCCAGTTGTCAGTGACCAGCAAACACTGGCCACTAACAACTGGCTACTCACTACTGGCTACTCCCAACCAGCGAATCACTCTTCTTCCTGCTTCGGCTGGTATTGAGCCACGATCTGCTGCTGGACCTGCGGCGGGACGGGTTCGTAGTGGCTGAACTCCATGACGAAGCTGCCCTGGCCGCCGGTGACGCTCTTCAGTTGCGACTGGTACTGCATGACCTCCGCGAGCGGGGCTTCGGCTCGGACCATCGCCATGCCGCCGGAGAGGAAGTCCTGGCCCTGGATGCGGCCCCGCTTGCCCGACAGGTCGCCCGTGATCGCGCCCAGTTTGTCCTCGGGCACGGTCACTTCCATGCGGACGTACGGCTCGAGCAGCACGGGCTTGGCCTTGAGGAACGCATCGCGGAAGGCGTACTTGCCAGCCGTCTTGAAGGCGACTTCCTTCGAGTCGACCGGGTGATGCTTGCCGTCGTAGACGATCACGCGGACATCCTGGATGGGATAGCCCGCCAGCGCGCCCTGCTCCAGCAGTTCGCGCACGCCCTTCTCGACGGCTGGGACGAACTGCCCCGGAATCGCGCCGCCGAAGATCTCATCGACGAACTCGAATCCCTTGCCGCGCTCGAGGGGTTCGATGCGGAGGAACACCTCGCCGAACTGGCCGGCGCCGCCGGTCTGCTTCTTGTGGCGATGGTGGCCTTCGGCTTTGGCCTGGATGGTTTCGCGGTAGGCGATCTTGGGCGGCTTGGTGTCGACATTCAGGCCGCGGTTGGCCATGCGCTCGAGGATGAGGCGCAGGTGGAGCTCGCCCATACCATTGATGACGACCTCGTGCGTCTGGCGATCGGTGTGCCAGTGGAAGGTCGGATCTTCCTCGGCGATCTTGCTGAGCTGAGCCGAGATTTTGCTTTCATCGCCGCGGGCCTTGGGCGTGATGGCCAGGCCGTACATCGCGGTGGGGAAGTTGATCGGCTTGAGGTGGACAGCATCCAGCGCGTGATCGTCATGCAGGACATCGCCGGCATGGATGTCTTCGATCTTGGCCACGGCGCCGATGTCGCCGGCGATGATGGTGGAGGCTTCCTTGTGTTCCTTGCCCTGAAGGTGGAAGACGTGGCCGAGCTTGACGGGCTTCTTATTGTGGCCGATGAAGACCTGCGACTGGCCGGTCACCGTGCCCTGGTGGACGCGGAACATCGCCAGCTTGCCGACGAACGGGTCGGTCGTGACCTTGAAGACGTGCGCCAGCAGCGGCTTCTGCGGGTCGTTCCAATACTGGTAGGGCTTGGCGTCGGGGCCGTCGCCGGTGACGAAGGGGCGCAGGTTGCCTTCCAGCGGCGACGGGAACCACCGTGCGATGAAGTCGAGCAGTTCAGCCACGCCCACGCCGGTCTTGGCGTCGGTAAAGAGGATCGGCACGACGTGGCCTTCGTCCATGGCGCGCTCGAAGGGATCATGCAAGGCCTCGGTGTTCGGCTCTTCGCCTTCGAGGTAGCGCTCCATGAGGGTTTCGTCGAGTTCGACGACCTGCTCGAGGATGGCGGTGTGGGCTTCAGCCACGCTGGAGAAGTCGGCTTCGCCCGAGCGTGAGCTGAGGCATTCGACGACGGCCTTGCCGCCGCCGGTGGGGAGGTTCACCGGCAGGCACTCGGCGCCGAACATCTCCTGGATGTTCTTGACGACGGTGGGCAGGTCGATATCGGGCAGGTCGATCTTGTTGATGATGATGGCACGGGGGAGGTTCTGCTCTTTGGCGGCTTCCATCAGCCGGCGCGTCATCACCTCGATGCCGGCGACCGCGTTGACGACGATCGCCACGGTTTCAACGGCGGGCAGGCACTGCAGGGCCTGTCCGATCAGGTCGGGGGATCCGGGCGTGTCGATGATATTGATCCGCTTGCCCAGATGATCGCAATGCAGCACGCAGGAGTAGATCGAGTGCTGGTGTTCTTTCTCTTCCTTCTCGAAATCGCTGAAGCTGGTTCCGTCGAGCGTTGATCCGCGCCGGCTGGTTGTCCCACTGACGTGCAGCATGGCATCGACGAGGGTGGTCTTGCCGCTGCCGCCATGGCCGGCAATGAGGACATTTCTGATGTCAGCGGTGGTGTAGTTGGGCATGTGTAGCACTCCTGCGCGTCGCGATGAAGCAGAAAGGCAGGGCCTGCCACAGCCGACATCCGGGGCAGACCCCGTCAAGCCGCTGCGAGTATAACCCGATCTCCGCCATCACCGACAGCACAAATGTCAGCATCATCACATGACGGGTGCGTGGGGTCGGACCGACGGTTGCGAGCCATTGAGAAAACCGCACACACCCCGCAACGGCCCGCGAGGATCTGCGGTATAAAAGGCCGCCATGTCGATCTTCGAGGGCACGGATACCGAGCGGGTCGCGCAGCAGGCCGGATCAGACCTGGACGCAGCCGCATACCTGGGCGAGGCGGCACACCGCCTGCAGCAGGAGCTGGGGCGCGTCATCGTCGGCCAGCAGCGCGTCATTGAGCAGTTGCTGATCGCCATCTTCGCCCGCGGCCACTGCCTGGTGCAGGGCGTGCCGGGGCTGGCCAAGACGTTGCTGGTCTCCACGCTGGCGCGGACGATGGACCTCAGCTTCCATCGCATCCAGTTCACGCCCGACCTTATGCCCGGCGACATCACCGGAACCGACATCCTGCAGGAAGACCCCGAGACAGGGCGGCGCAAGTTCGAGTTTCAGCCCGGGCCGATCTTCGCGAATCTGCTGCTGGCCGACGAGATCAACCGCACGCCGCCCAAGACGCAATCAGCCCTCCTGCAGGCGATGCAGGAGCGGCATGTGACGGTCGGCGGGCACACGCTGGCGCTGCCCGATCCGTTCTTCGTCCTGGCGACGCAGAACCCGATCGAGCAGGAGGGGACCTATCCCCTTCCCGAAGCCCAGCTCGACCGCTTCATGTTCCGCGTGAATGTCGACTATCCCCAGCGGGATGAAGAGCTGGAGATCCTCAAGCGGACGACCGGCGAGCCGGCACCGGAAGTACAGCGCGTGCTGACAGCCGAGAAGATCATCGAGCTGCAGCAGATCGTCCGCCGCGTGCCGGTGGGGGATCATGTGTATGCGTTCGCGCTTGATCTGGTGCGGGCGACGCGTCCGAACGAGCCGGGGGCGAGCGACTTCGTGCGACATTGGCTGACCTGGGGAGCCGGGCCGCGCGCGGGGCAGTACCTGATCATCGGCGGTAAGGCTCGCGCGCTGATGCGCGGCCGGATGTATGTCACGATCGAGGACATCGAAGCCGTGGCTGCGCCCGTGCTGCGGCATCGCATCATCCCGAGCTTTAATGCCGAAGCCGAGGGGATCACGGTCGATCAGATCATCGAGAAGATCCTGGCGCTGGTGCCGCGGGGGCGCGGCGAACGGCTGCTGTAATGGAAAATGCAGAGTGGCCCGTCCGGGGGGAGCGGGCCTCTCTGGCTGAGTGGGGGATCGGTTGGTTTTTCTTACTGACCGAAGGGGTTGAAACACCGGTCGTCTGCGGCGTCGCCTGCCATCCACCGGTCGTCTGCGAAGCCGGCTGGGGGGCGGGCTGCCAGCCGCCGGTCGTGCCACCGTTGTACGGGGCCGGCGTCGGAGCGGGCGACTGGCCGTTCTGACGGTTGGCCAGTTCCTGCTGGATGACAGCCGCGAGGCGATTCAGGGCATACTCAGCCAGCTCAACCTGCTGGATTTGCGGATCGGTCGGGCCCTGAAGCTGCATCCGGGCGGCCTGAATCTGCATCATCATGCCGTTGACCTGCAGCATGCCGGCTTCCAGTTCCTGGGTCGAAGCGGTCCGGGCCTGAATCATGATCTGCTGGATTTCGGCATCGATCTGCTCGCGGGTCACGGGGACGGCGGCGCCACCGTCGAAGACGGGCTGGCCGTAGCTCGGCTGACCATAGCCAGCCTGGGGGTAGTGGTGCTGGCCATAGGTGCCGTAATCGGCCTGGCCATAAGGTGCAGCACCGTAAGATCCGGAGCTATAGGGGTTATTGACCTGAGCCGAAGCCGTTCCGGCTGTGGCGATGACCGCGATGGCGGCGACGGCGACCTTGCTGATGCGGTTGCGAACGATGTTGATGAGGCTGCGAATCATTGGAATCTCCGGTTCTTTCGGGCATTTGTCGTCTCGGTTGGCCGCACCGTGCGGTTGCGCGTGACGTCCTGTTCTGCCAGGGGATACGCCCTCTCACCTTCGAGCCTGCGCAGCCTCCAGAATTTCCTGCGGCGCCATTCACGATCTCACCCAAAGTCCCCATTTTCCCCCGCCGATATGCCTGTACGTAACCCCTTTAACAGGAGGAATTTGGGGTGCATCATTTGTTGGAAACCCAGATCCTGAGCTGCCCCGACCTCCCGACGCTGCCGGAAGCCTCGACAGCCGCCCTGTCCCACGCCCGCAACGCCAACACCGACATCGCCAGCCTCGTTGCCATCGTCGAGCGCGATCCGGCGCTGAGGGCCAGATTGCTGCGCGTCCTCAACAGCGGCGTCTTTGGCCTGAGCCGGCGGGTGCTGAGCATCGAACAGGCTGCAGCCGCCATGGGGCCCCAAGCGCTGTGCACGCTTGTGCTCGGCCTGTCGCTGGTGAAGGCATTCCAGGATCAGCGCCTCGGCGGATTCAACCACCAGCTTTACTGGCGGCGCAGCATGTATGCCGCCACGGCGGCCCGCGTCATCGCGGTGCATGTGCTGGAGTCGGAGAAGGACAACTGCTTCGCCGCCGGCATGCTGATGGACATCGGCATGCTCGTGTTCGACCGCGTGCTGGGTTCGCGCTACGGCGAAGTCTGCAATCTCGTCAGAGCGCATGTGGACTTGCCGGTGATCGAGGTCCACATGTTCGGCGCCGACCATGCCGAGGTGGGGCAGTTCATGGCTGAGCGATGGGATCTGCCATCGACACTGGCTGTGCCGATCGGGGCGCATCATGGCCCGCAGGCCGTTGAGGATCCGGCGTTGCGCGACATCGCGCAGGTCATCTGGCTGGCGGGGCGATGTGCGGATGTCTTCGTCGCGCCGCAGGTGGCAGCCGAGACGATCATGGAGGTGCGGCGGTCGTTCATGACGCACTGCCGGCTGACGGAAGTGCAGTGCGACGCGATCCTGTGCGCCATCGGCCGCAAGACAGCCGAGCTGGCGCACCTGTTCGACGTGCGGCTGAACACGCCGGTGAATTTCGAGCAGGTGGCGGATCGAGCCTCCATGCGGCTGACCGAGCTCTCGCTGGCGGAGCGTCGCAAGGGCGTCGCCAACCGCCGCCGCACGGCACGCAAGGTGCGCAACGGGCGGATCAGCATCATTCCCTGCCGCCACGGCATCCTCGGCCGGCCGATCCAGGTCCTCATGCACGACGCCTCATCGACCGGGATGGGGTTCACACACGATCAGCCGATGGCGGTAGGGCAGCAGTTTGTCATCCAACTGCCCGATCCGATCACCGGCGCCGCCAAGACGCTGCTCTACTCCGTCGTCCGCTGCGATATGCGCTGCGGCGTCGCGAGCATCGGAGCGGAGCTGGTCAATGTCCTCCGCCCCGAAGCCGTCCTCCGCCAGGCCGCCCGCCGGCAGGTCGCATAGGGGTGCAATGTCTCACGCGAAGATGGCGAGGAGGCGAAGGGAAAGCGCAAAGACCCCCAAGATCACAGAGATCGCAAAGGCAGGATTGAGTGTGGTGCGTTGTGCGGTGGCACGCGTCCCGCACGTGCAATTGTGGCAGATGAGAAGTGGTGATCGTTGATTGACAGGCGAAGCCAGCCCTCATGCCGCTTCACGCATCAATCACCAATCACCACTCACTGTTTCTTTGCGTCTCCGCGTCTCAGCGGTTTGCTCTAGGCCCTACCACCGCTTGGCCTGCGAAGCCACCTTCATCGGCAGGCCGAACAGATCGATAAAGCCGCGGGCGGCTGTCACGTCGTAGCCTTCCATGCTGAAGCTGGCGAGCTGCGGGTCGTACAGCGAATGCGGCGAGCTGGCGCCGATCTGCATGGCCCGGCCCTTGTACAGCCGAACCTTGGCTGTGCCCGTCACCGTCGCATTCGTGTGATCGATGAACGCCTGCAGCGCCTCGCGCAGCGGGTGGAACCACTGGCCGTAGTAGACCAGCTCGGCATACCGAAGCGCCACCTGCTGCTTGAAGTGCAGCGTGTCGCGCTCGATGCAGATCTGCTCCAGGGCCTTGTGGGCTTCGTAGAGAATCGTGCCGCCGGGCGTCTCATAGACGCCGCGCGACTTCATGCCGACCAGGCGGTTCTCCGCCAGCACCGTCACGCCCACGCCATGGCGCCCGCCGATCTCGTTGAGCGTGGCGATCAGCTCATCGCCAGCCAACTGCTTGCCGTTGACGCTGACCGGATTACCCCGCTCAAAGCCGATCTCGACGATCTCAGCCTGGTCCGGCGCCTTTTCCGGCGGGACGGTCATGGTGAGGCAGGCTTCCCAGTTGGGCTCGGCATCGGGATGCTCGATCTCGGCGCCCTCGTGGGAGATGTGCCACAGGTTGCGGTCCTGCGAGTAGATTTTCTTCTTGCTGACGGTGATGGGGATGCCCTTCTTCTCGGCATACTCGATGGCGCTTTCGCGGTCGCGCAGCTCGAAGGAGGGGTCTTTCCACGGGGCGATGATCTTCAGATCGGGCGCCAACGCCATGTAGGTCAGCTCGAAGCGGACCTGGTCATTGCCCTTGCCGGTGGCGCCGTGGCCGACGGCGTCGGCGCCGGTCTGCCGGGCGACCTCGACCTGCTTGGCTGCGATCAGCGGCCGGGCGATGCTCGTGCCCAGCAGGTAGTCCTGCTCGTAGATCGCATGCGCCCGCAGCATCGGGAAGCAGTATTGCTCGGCAAACTCGCGGCGCAGGTCCATGACGACGACCTCGTCAGCCCCGCTGGCGCGAGCCTTTTCCTCGACGCCTTTCAGCTCCGAGCCCTGCCCCAGCTCGGCTGCGAACGCAACCAGCTTGACGCCGGGGTAGCGTTCCTTCAGCCACGGGAGGATGACGGACGTATCAAGACCGCCTGAATAGGCCAGAACGATCTTCCTGGGGGATTGGGCTTGGGGCATCGGTATCTCCGGAACTCAGAAGCAGTAAAACGGCCCGACAGTATAGATGATGTTTCCAGAACTGGTAGGGGCGGCCCTTTTCGCGCGGGGATACGAAGAGGCCAGGGGAAAGCGCAAAGATTCCAGAAATCACAAAGGCCGCAGCGACAGCCCTTTGTGGCTGTGGACTTTCCTCTACCGGAGTCCTCCGCGCCTCGGCGTCTCTGCGGTGAAAAAGACCAAACGCGGGCGAAACCCTTCGGGTCCTTCGCAGCTTCGCGTGAGCTCCTGACCATCTTCCGCGATGCATTTGACAGCCCAGCGGGCAAACGATAGTTTCGCCCGGCAGTTTGAGCTGGAGCTTTGGCGTTATGAAGGATCGGCCTTGACTGCGACCGTTGTCATCCCCGCCCGCTACGGTTCCACCCGATTTCCCGCCAAAATTGTCGCCTCATCGACCGGCAAACCGCTGGTGCAGCACGTTGTGGACCAGGTCCGTCAGTGCCGGCGCGTGCGCGAGGTGATTGTGGCAGCCGACGACCAGCGGATCGTCGATGCCGTGGCGCCGTTCGGAACGAAGGTGGTCCTGACCTCCCCGTCTCACCAGAGCGGAACCGACCGCATCGCTGAGGTCGCTCGCAGCCTGGATGACGCCTTTGTCGTCAACGTCCAGGGCGACGAACCGGAAATCGAGCCGCAGATCGTCGACGATCTGATCGAGCGGATCACGGCCACCGGCAGCGAAATGGCCACGGCGGCGACGCCGTTTCCACCCGGCGCCGATGTGTCGAATCCAAATCTGGTGAAGGTGGTACTGTCGCGAAGCGGACAGGCATTGTATTTTTCCCGCAGCCCGATCCCGTATCCGCGGGATGGTGAGCTGGCTGAGGGCGCCGGTTACCTGCTGCACCTTGGGCTGTACGCCTATCGGCGTGATTTCCTGCTGGGATTTGCGGCGTGGGAGCCCACACCGCTGGAAAAGACAGAAAAACTGGAGCAATTGCGGGCCCTGGAACACGGGGCGCGCATCGACGTACTGGTGGTCGAACGTGCGACGCACGGCATCGATACGCCGGAGCAGTACGAGGCGTTCGTGGAGAGATACCGGAGCGGCAAGCGGTAGACTGAGGATAGAAGCCAGAAGTCAGAAGACAGAAGAAGGTCTGCTGCCAACCGCCAATTGCCAACTGATGCTGATGAAGGAGTGGCCAGTCGTGAGTAGCCAGCATTCGGCAGCGTTACCTGCTGCCTGCTGTCTGCTGCCCGCTGCCTGCTGAAGAATCATGACCACACAAGACCTCCTGGCCCGCGCCGGCCAGTCACAGGAAGAGACCGAGTTCTACACGCCGATGCCCGCGGGGTACCGCAGCGGCAAGCATAAGTACGTCGTTGTCGTGGGCACGGTGATGAGCGGCCTGGGCAAGGGGATCTTCGCCTCGTCGCTGGCCAAGTTGCTCAAGGACAAGGGCCTGACCGTCGCCCCGATCAAGATGGAGGGGTACCTCAACATCGACTCGGGGACACTCAATCCGTATCGGCATGGCGAAGTGTTCGTGCTGGATGACGGGATGGAGTGCGACATGGACCTGGGGACCTACGAGCGGCTGCTCGACCAGGACCTGACGGCTGCCAATTTCACGACCAATGGCCAGATCCTCTCCGGCGTGCTCAAGAAGGAGCGT
Organism: uncultured Phycisphaerales bacterium; assembly: GCA_937904525.1. Classification (GTDB taxonomy): domain Bacteria; phylum Planctomycetota; class Phycisphaerae; order Tepidisphaerales; family Tepidisphaeraceae; genus CALEKX01. Next base: position 47,115 of record CALEKX010000153.1, on the reverse strand, counting down.
GAGGGCGGGTACCTGGGGCGCGACGTGCAGGTGATCCCGCACGTGACCGGCGAGGTCAAGCTGCGCCTGCGCGAGCTGGCGGCTCAGAGCAATGCCGATGTCGTTTTCGTCGAGGTCGGCGGAACCGTCGGCGACTATGAGAACATGTTCTACCTCGAAGCCATCCGTCAGTTGGCGTACGAGGAGGGCGAAAACAGCGTCTGTATGGTCGCCCTGACGTATGTGCTTGAGCCGGACAGCCTCGGCGAGCAGAAGTCGAAGGCGGCTCAGCTTGGCATCAAGCGGCTGATGGAAGTGGGCATCATGCCCAACATCGTGGCCTGCCGGGCTCCGCATCCGGTGACGGAGAAGGTGCGGCAGAAGATCTCGATGTCGACCAACGTGCCGATGCGGCGCGTCATCAGCATGCACGACGTGCCGAGCATCTACCTGATCCCCGAAGCCCTGCGCGAGGGCGGGATCGACCGCGAGGTGCTGACGCTGCTGAATCTGCATGATCGCGTCGATCAGCGGCATGAGGACCAGGCCCGGGCGCGGTGGAAGTGGTATGTCGACCGCATCGGCAAAGCCACGCGGCAGGTGAAGATCGCCGTGACCGGCAAGTACACGTCGCTGCGCGACGCGTATGCGTCGATCATCAAGGCGGTCGAGCATTGCGGCGTGCACCTGGACTGCGAGGTCGAGCTGGAGTGGATCGACACGGCGTCGATCGACTCCGCCAACGTGGCTCGGCATCTGAAGGGGATGCATGGCGTGATCGTGCCGGGCGGGTTTGGCGTCCGCGGGACGGAGGGGAAGATCGAGTGCATCCGCTATGCGCGTGAGAACGGCATTCCGTACCTGGGGCTTTGCCTGGGGTTCCAGATGGCTGTCATCGAGTATGCCCGCAATGTCTGCGGGATCACCGATGCCAACAGCTCGGAGTTCGATCCCAAGTGCAAGAACCCGGTGATCGACATCCTGCCCGAGCAGAAGAAGATCGAGGGCCTCGGTGGGAATATGCGTCTGGGCGGCAAGGATGTGCAACTGTCGCCCGGCACGCTGGCGGCGCGGCTGTTTGGCGATCAGCCGATGACGCGGCTTCGCTTCCGCCATCGGTATGAGGTGGATCCCAAGTACGTGCCCACGCTGGAGAAGCACGGGCTGATCTTCAGCGGCCGGCATCCGACCCAGCCGATCATGCAGATCCTCGAGCTGCCGCAGGATGTGCATCCGTACTTCCTCGGCACGCAGGCCCATCCGGAACTGACCAGCCGTCCGCTTCGGCCTCAACCCATGTTCCTCGGGTTCATCCAGGCTGCGATGAACTACGCCGAGAAGCCGGCGCCGGCTGCAGTGGCGGTGTGAGGGGAGTGAGATAGCGACGGAGCGACGAAGGGAAGTGAGGCAGGGTCCGCCTTGGCGGACCGGAAGGCATCGTCTGCAGGGGCACTCGCACAAGGTGCCCCTTAAACGGTTCGCTCCGGGCGTGCCGAGGACAAGTCCTGCCATTACAAGGACTTGTGCGTTCGCTTTACTTGCAACCCGGCTTCTGATACAGTGCCCGCCTTGCCCCCGAGCAGGGGGCTGTTGTGTTGGTACACACCGACTGAGGAAGTCATGGCTTACAAATTCAAACCCGCCAAGGCGGTGGCCAAGCGGTTTCGCGTGACCCGCACGGGCAAGCTGAAGCACAATCACTCGCTGACGTCGCACCTGCGGTCCAGCCGCACGGGCAACAAGAAGCGCAAGCTGCGCCGTGCATCGGTCCTGTTTGAGGGTCATGCCCGCAACATGCGGCAGATGATGGGCCTCTCCAAGCTCAAGCCCAGCCAGGTCGCTCACGAGCGCGAGCTCGCGGAGAAGAAGGCTGCCGCTGAGGCGTAAACCGCCCGGCTGGCGTTTTGCCTGCTGTAACAGACGTTTATTGACAAGTGCCGGCGCGTCGCCGGTACAGCCATGCCCGCCCGGTTTTCCGGGGTCCGTTGTGCCTCTGGCTCCAAGATGAAAGGATCTTCCCATGCCTCGTACGACAGGCGGCGTTACACAAGCCCGCAAGCGTAAACGTGTTCTGAAGCGCGCCAAAGGTTTCCGCGCTTCGCCCGGAACACTGTACCGCTCAGCCATCGAGTTCATCGCCCGCGCCGATCGGTTCGCGTATCGCGACCGTCGCCAGCGCAAGCGGCATTTCCGCCAGCTCTGGATCGTCCGCCTCAATGCGGCACTGCGTGAGCGGGGCATCAAGTACAGCCGCTTCATCCCGGCCTGCATTGCCGCCGGCATCGAGCTGAACCGCAAGATGCTCTCGGAGCTGGCGATCAGCGACCCGGCTGCCTTCGACGCGATCGTCGAGCAGGTCCGCCCGCATCTGTCGGCGACCTGAGCACCGTCGCGACGACATCCAAACGCAAACAACACCGGTCCGCTTCGGCGGACCGGTTTCGTTTCTGGCCCAGCTTCACGGTCATTTACGATTCCAATGTGCTTTACCCGGTGCCGCTGCGCGACCTCGTGATGTGGATTGCGGCCAGGCAACTGCCGATGTTCGTGGAACGCCTGCGGCAGTTTCGGGATCTTCTGTGATCACGGCCGTGATCGGTGTCTGCCTGACATTGGACCATCTGGTGGGTGGCGTATGGCGCTATTCCCGCCCGGCTGTGGCTTGGGTGTATAGCCACGCGATATGTTGGCGCAGGGTCCGCTCGCCTTCGGTGGTCAATGGGTCGTTGTGGTTGGCATCCTGAGTGAAGGTCTGCGTCGGGCCGGCATAGGCTTGGTGGACCATCTTCTGCCATTTGTACGGGACAACGCTGTCGAGTGTGGAGAGGGTGAAGACAGCCGGCGCGGTGGCCTGGCGGGCGTTGGCGACGCTGTTCAGGTCCGAGGGGACAGCCATCGCGATCGGCCCGGCGATCAGCCACAGGTTCCACCATCCCCAGCGGCCAAGGATGAGCTGCCGCAGCGGCGGGGGATTGACCAGCACCGCCCCGGCTACGTCGCGCTGCGTGGCGACGTGCAGCGCGACGGCCGTCCCCAGGCTGTTGCCGGCGACGAAGATCGGCCGGTCGCCGGCATGCTGCTTGAGTGCGTCATACGCCACCAGACCGGCTGGGCCGAGGCGGGCGAGCTTGGCAGGGCCGGTGCTGCCGCCATAGCCGGGATAGTTCACAGCCCAGACCTCGACCGGATGCGCATTCCACAGCAATGCCTCGTGGACGATCGCCCTCTCCGCTCGATCGGCATTGCCGTTGAACGACAGCACAAAGGCTTGGGGCTCCTGACCACGCGGAGCATCGGCGATCCACACCTGAAGCCGGCCATCTTCAAACGGCAACTCGTGCGGGCGGACGCCCAGCGGTTTGGCATCTCCGGTTTGCGGGAAGAGGATCAACCGATCGGCACAGCCACCAAAGAACGCGAGCATGGCGAAGACAATGTAAGCGCCGCCCAAGATCCCCAGGCGGCGACGCCATCGCGAGGGTCGTGAGGGCTTGTCAGCCATGGTTCACTCGCCTTGCCGAGGTGCGCTGGCTGCGGGGGTGTTGGTGTGATCCAGCGCCCCGAAGCGCCGGTTGCGGCTGGCGAAGCTGCGCAAGGCGTCCTGGAAGTCAGCCACGCTGAAGTCCGGCCAGAGGACCGGGCTCACGAACAGCTCGGCATAGCTGATCTGCCACAGCAGGTAGTTGCTGATGCGCATCTCGCCTGCCGTACGGATCAGCAGATCCGGGTCCGGCATGCCGGCAGTATACAGGTGATCGTTGATCGTCTGCTCATCGATCTGATCGGGCGACAGCACGCCCTGGCGGACTTTTTCGGCGATGGCGCGGACGGCATCAGTGATCTCCGCCCGGCTGCCGTAGTTAAGTGCCAGCACCAGCGTCAGGCCGGTGTTGTTGCGGGTCTGCTCAATGGTGATCTCCATCTCCTCCAGCACGCCCGGCGGGAGGTTGTCCAGCCGGCCGATCTGCAGGAAACGGATGTTGTTGTCCATCATCGTCTTGCGCTCGCTGCGGAGATATTCGACGTACATCTCCATCAGGGCGGAGACCTCCTGGATCGGCCGTTTCCAGTTCTCCAGCGAGAAGGAGTAGAGCGTCAGGAAATCCGGCCCGCCCATCTCCTTGCGCAGGCGTGCGCACTCGGTGACGATGTTTCGAACGGTGACAGCCCCCTGGCGGTGGCCGGCCACGCGATCCATGCCGCGGCGCACGGCCCATCGACCGTTGCCATCCATGATGATGGCAATGTGACGCGGGAGGCGCTGCGGCGCGATGTCCGGCAACGATGTCATGCGGGTATTAGAACAAGTCTGCGGCGTGTTTCCATGCCGGGCCGTTGGGGCGATCCTTCACGAGGCCTGCTCGGATAACTGCTGTCGAACCAGGTACATATTGAGCGCAGCGCCGGCGATCAACAACACCCCCAGGACCAGCAGCATGATCGACACCCACAGGGGTACGAACGCAAATGGCGAATCCGGCGCCACAACGAACGGCAGAACCCCCATGATGATCGTCAGCAATCCGCCCGTGAGCAGGGGCGGGATGATCGTTTGGCGGAAGCCCAGGCGTGCAAACAGCGGCTGACGGCCAGCCGGTTGTTTCGTGGCAGCGGCGCGGCTGGCGGCGGTGACGTCCGGCTTGGCGGGGCGGCGCGAGGCAGCCGTCGACGGCGAAGCCGGACGGGCTGAGGCAGCCGGTTGGCCCGGTGCTGCTGGACGTGCCGGGGCAGCCGGACGACCGGGGGCAGCCGGGCGCGACGGCGCTGCCGGCCGCGACGGGCTCGCTGGACGGCCTGCCGTGGGGCTGCCGGGCCGTTGGACCGTCGGCTGGGGCGGCGGCGCCTTGCGAGCCGCCGGCGGCGGCACGGGCGGCTGGGGCGCAACAGGCGAAGCCGGCGCCTCGGCGGATGGTTCATCCGCCTCGACCGCCTCCCCCGCCGGATCGGCGTCGTGGTGCTCCTGGGCATCGTCCTCATCAGCCCCAGCGGCCCCAGCCATCAAGGCGTCAAGGGCGGCGGCCATCTCCTCTTTTTTGCGGTCAGCCATGCTTTCACCTGCACAAACGGACTGGATTCGCTGAGTTATCGGACATCTTGCCCGGGAAACTGTCGGAAGCAGCGTTTTCCCGCTGCGATGCGCTCGGCGGCGATTATAGTGCGACCCATGGCGTCGCCAAACCGCCTGCAGGCGGTTTGACCGGCACCAGGTGATTTGCCCGTACAAGCAGACTCGAGAGTGGCGTCGCGTTGGACGCCGCTGCCCGGCAGCCTGACGGCTTGCGGCAACATCGCCGCGAGAATGCGCCGCTGCGGGACATCATCCCGCAAATCCGGCGCATCACGCGTAAGCCGATGTTGGCGGCTTACGAGCCGAATTCGGCCCTGACAGCGAGCCCATCCACACGCGGCGCGGTTGTGGAACGGGCTTTGCCAAGAGACAGGTCAGACGCGCCCAGAACATTACGACACCAACTACAACACCTACGACACCAGAGCGCGGGAGTGTAAGGAGAAGTGATCATGACCGAGCAGGAGTTTCAATCAAAGCTGGCGGAACTGATGGGTGAGATCTCGACGCTGCCGGCATCGGAGCGGCAGAAGCTCGAGAAGCTCGCCGACGAAACGCGCCAACGCCATGAGCGTCTGCGCCAGACCGTCAGCAGCCTGCAGGAGAGCCTCGACTATCTGCGACTGAGCATCAAATACCTGGTCTTCGACCTGGAAGCGACGCGCCGCGAGAACGGCTATCTTCGCCGCATGCTCGAAGAAGCCCACGGCAGCGACTGATCGCTTCCGCACGGTAAACAGGGAGCAGAAGCACACGCCTCCGGAACCCGCCAGATTCCGGAGGCGTTGTCTTTGATCGGCAGGCAGCAGGCAGCAGGCAGCAGGCGGCGGGCAGCGGGCAGCAGTCAGCGGTCTGCAGCCTGCAGTGGATGTCCTGCGTCGGATTGCGGCGAGTGACAAGTGACCAGTGACAAATGACAGAACACCAAGTCCAAAATCCGCCAATCCAAAATCCAAAATAAGAAAAGCCCCGATCCTTTCGGAACGGGGCTTGGTTTTCATTTCTGAGATCAACCCGCGGTGTTACCGCACGCCGCCGGGGAGGAAGCCTTCGAGCTTGCGGGCACGCACCGGGTGCTGCAGCTTGCGGATGGCCTTGGCTTCCACCTGACGCACGCGTTCGCGCGTCACCTTGAAGATCCGGCCGACTTCCTCGAGCGTGTAGGTGTAACCATCGCCGATGCCGTAGCGGAGCTTGATGATCTCGCGCTCGCGGTAGGTCAGCGTCTTGAGGACCTGCTCGATCTTGTCCTTGAGCATTTCCTGCGTCGCCGACTCCACCGGATTCTCCGCCGTCTCGTCTTCGATGAAATCGCCGAAGTAGCTGTCTTCCGACTCGCCGACCGGGCGATCCAGCGAGATCGGATGGCGGCTGATCTTCAGCACGCGGCGCGTCTCGCTGACGCTCATCTTGGCGCGCTTGGCGATCTCCTCGATCGTCGGCTCGCGGCCGACCTCCTGCATGATCTGCTTGGAGATGTTGCGCAGCTTGCTCATCGTTTCGATCATGTGCACCGGGATGCGGATGGTGCGGGCATGATCGGCGATGGCACGCGTGATCGCCTGGCGGATCCACCACGTGGCGTACGTGCTGAACTTGTAGCCGCGGCGGTATTCGTACTTGTCGACGGCGCGCATCAGGCCGGTGTTGCCTTCCTGGATGATGTCCAGGAACGACAGGCCGCGGTTGCGGTACTTCTTGGCGATCGACACCACCAGACGCAGGTTGCCGCCGGAAAGCTTGCGCTTCGCGTCTTCGTACTTGAAGAAGATCTTCTTGATCTGCGTGACGCGCTTGTGCAGGTCCTCAGCCTTTTCGAGCACCAGGTCTTCCAGACCTTCGCACTCCTGACGACAGACTTCCAGGTCTTCGCCGGGGTTCTTGAGGCGCGACAGCTCGGCGATGCGCTGCTCGAGCTCGAGCATCTTGGTGGAGATGCTGCTGAGCTTCTTCATCAGCGGCGTCACCTTGCTGGTGCGCAGCGACAGCTCTTCCAGGAGCTTGACGGCGCGGCGGCGGCGACGGCGGATAGCCAGTTGCAGCTCAGCCTGCTCCTTCTTGTTCTTGGTCTGACGGAGCTGCTCCCACTGCTGGCGGTTGCGCTCCAGCATCTTGCGTACGGTGCTGAGGTTCAGCGGGATGCGCTGGCCAATGGTGCCCTTGTCCGCCTGGCCTTCGGCGGTGGAGATCTTCATCGTGCGGTCGAAGGGCAGGTCACCCTCGTCGACCTGCTGAAGGATCTCGACGGCGCTCTGCAGGCAGTAGTCGCTTTCGAGGACCTTCGAGCGGAAGATCTTGCGGAAGATCTCAATCCGCTTGGCCAGGGCGATTTCCTGCTCGCGGGTGAGCAGGGGGATCTCGCCCATCTGGGTGAGATACATGCGCACGGGATCGTCGATGCGCTTGGAAGCGGCTTCGGCGATCTCCTTGTCCAGATTCAGATCGAGGTCTTCTTCCTCCTCGGCGGCGAACTGGGCCAGGAGGCGGTCCGCCTCAGCCGCGGCCTGCTGGCGGGCGGTTGGCGCGGGGGTGACCGAGACCTTCACCGGCTTGGCGACCGGGACAGGTTTCTCGACCACTTTTTCTTTCTGCTGGAACTCGCCGACATCGGCTTCATCGATGAGCTTGATGCCCATCTCGTCGATGGTCATCAGCAGGGAGTCGAGCTTGTCGGGAGAGACCAGCTCGTCCGGCAGGCGATCGTTGAGCTCCTCGTAGGTGATATAGCCGCGCGACGTGCCCATCTCGATGAGCGCGTTGACGCGATTCTCGACCTCTTCCGGCGATCCACACCCAATTAGCGGGGTTTCCGTAGTCATTCTCCGAAACTTCCTTTACCGGCCCAACACACGACGGGCCACATCCCTACAGACGACACACCGGCAGGCCAAGGCCCTCGGAGACATTTCCGAGCCCTGAAACGAGCCGATCCATCGCCCAGCACGGCCGGTCGAACGCGCCGGCCGCTATTCAGTTGTAATTTCGTCTCACGAGACGACCCGACGCAGGTCGGGACGTTTCGCCTTTGCCTGCAGTTGCAGCAGCAGAGCCAGCTCGTCGTCCTGGTCAGCCGCGACGACGGACGGCTGCTGTGCAGGCGCCGCCACCCGTTGCTCGTTTGTACGCCGCAAACGGGGGACAAGTTTTGTTTCTTCGCGGCGCTGGCGTGCTTCTGCAAAGTAAGCCAGCACCTCGCGAAGGACCTCGGCTGTATCGCCGGGTCGTGGTTCATCTACCAGCTCGACGGCGAGCTGCTTGAGTTCGGGCGACTCAAGCGTGCTCAGCCATTCGCTGAAGACCGGCTCGCCCTCGTCCCGCTGGTACTGCCAGTACCGGTCAGCCAGCGCGCGGCGGAGCGGATCTTCAAATTCCTCCACCCGGACGTGCAACTGCACGTCATGCCACCAATGCGGTTCAGCCAGAAGACACCCCAACAACCATCGCTCAGCACGATCCTGGGCGGTCCAAGTCGTGCGATCAGATGGAGTAGTTGCCTTCGGCTGGGCGCTGCCTGCGGCTTGAGCAACTTCCCGCTGGACAGGGAAGTTGGCCTGCCGCCGCGGCCGCTGGGTCTTGGGGCTGAAGCGGCGATGAAGCTGCTCCAGCGGGACCTCGATCAGCCGGCTGACGCGAGCCAGGGCTGCGCCCCATCGCAGGGGATCGATCGGCCCGGCTGTGCTGGCCGTTGTGAGGACGTCGAAGTACGCCTCGACGGCCTTCTGCCGGCTGGTCAGATCGTTGGCGTCCAACCGCCGCTGGAGCTGATGCCACTTGTAGGTCAGGGCATCGACCGCGGCGTCCAGGATCTTCTGGAACCCGGCTGCGCCTTCCTGGATGAGAAACTCATCCGGATCGACGCCCGGCGGCATGGTGGCGATGCCGATCTCGATCGGCTGGGTGAGGTACAGATCCACCGCCTTGTCGGCAGCCGAATCGCCGGCGGTGTCGGCGTCGAACAGCAGGATGATCCGATCCGCAAACCGCTGGAGGATCTTCACATGCTGATCGGTCAGCGCCGTACCCAGCACGGAAACGACGTTGCTGACGCCGTGCTGGTGGGCCATGATGACGTCGGTATAGCCCTCGACGACGACGGCAGTCCGCGTCTCGACGATCCGCTGACGCGCCAGATCCAGGCCGAAAATGCAGCGGCTCTTGCTGAACAGCGGCGTTTCCGGGCTGTTGAGATACTTGGCAGGATCGTTGGATCCGGGCAGGACGCGACCGCCGAAGGCGATGACCCGTCCGCCTTCATCGCGGATGGGGAACATCAGGCGGTTGCGGAAGGTGTCGTAATACCCGCTGCCGTTCTGGCGGGGCTTGACCAGGCCCGCCGTCGCCAGCAGTTCGGGTTTGTACTTGCGTCCGACCGATCCGCTGAGCAGGGCGTCCCATGAATCGGGTGCGACGCCGAGCTGAAAACGTTTGACCGACTCGTCGGTGAAATGGCGCGACAGCAGATACTCGCGGGCAATTTTGCCCTGCGGTCCGTGAGCGAGCTGGTTTTCAAAGAACGCGGTGGCCGCCGAGTGCGCATCCAGCAGCAGCTTGCGTTGGCCACCTGTATCGCCTGAGGCGCCGCGCCGAGGCATCTCCAGCCCTGCGCGTTCGCCCAGGAGTCGCAGCGCGTCGACAAACTCCAGCCGATCGCGCAACATCACAAAGTCGATCGCATTGCCCCCGGCTTTGCATCCATAGCAGTGAAAAAACTGCCGCGTCGGGCTGACGTGAAACGAGGGGGTCTTTTCCTGGTGAAAAGGACAAAGACCGACATAATCCTTTCCGCGCCGCTTCAGCGCCACACTCTGCGAGATCAGCTCGACAATGTCTGTTGCCGCCAGTACTTGTGATTTGAAATCGTGTCCCGAATTCATGGCATCACAAGTCGGTTACACTTGACGTACCGACCGCGCTCCGCATCCCCCGGGGCGGTCAGTCAGAACCGGCAGCCAATGCAACGTAATTTCTTTTCCCGCAAGAGTTAACGATCGTCCAGCAAGCGATTGACTGTTCAAATATAGCACTGCTTTGGAGCACGGTCAAATCACTCCGCAAGGTCCTGTATCGCAACTGGTTGTCCAATAATAGGTTAGCCGGCACCGCTTTCGCGGGGCTTTTCGCCAGGCCGCCGGAGTTTCATCGCCGGGCGGCTTGAATCCCTCCGGTTCGTCATGGATATATCAGGCGGCGCACGATCGTCCGAATGCCTTAGTTTACCGGAGTCCATCATCATGAAGCGCTTCAAGCTCGAGTTTTCCACAGAAGGGAACTGCCAGATCCTGAACCTGACCAGTCAGATCGTCGAGCAGCTCCGCGACATCGCAGGCGACGGCGTCGTGCATCTGTTTGCTGTCGGTTCCACCGCCGCGCTGACGACGATCGAATACGAGCCGGGCCTGGTGAAGCACGACCTGCAGGAAGCGTTTCAGCGGCTGATTCCGGACAATATCCGTTACGAACACGAGCAGACCTGGAACGACGACAACGGCCATTCCCACATCCGGGCGTCGCTGATCGGTCCAAGCCTGACCATCCCCTTCAGCAATGGCCGGCTGCTGACGGGCGAATACCAGCAGCCCGTGTTCATCGACTTCGATACCCGTCCTCGTCGGCGGACGATTATCGGCACGATCCTCCCGTGATGAGAGGATCATCCTACCGGCCAAAACCAGCCCCGGGGGTGTTGTGACGGCCGGGCGGACGGTAATCTACCCCCGTGCTGAAACGCAAGATACTGATGACCTGCCTGGCGATCGACCTGATCGTCAGCCTTGTCGGATGCGCGCCGTCGCAGGGTCGTGACCCAGCCGCTGGGGCGGAAGAACCACCGCCGGACGAACCGACGCTCGGGCTGATCTCCATGCTCCGCGTCAGCGGCAGCCGCAGCCGGTATCACGACCGGCTGATGATCAGTCCAACCGGCGAACTGGCGACCAACGGGCCGATTTTCGGCCATCAGCGGCGGCAACTGCCCGATGAGGCGATCAGCCAATTGATCCAGGCGTTCGAGGGATTTGCCCATCTCGATCGCGCCTACCCGCCTCCGCCCGATGCACGCGGTGATGTGCAGTACCAGATCCGCTACAGCGGGCACGAAGTGCGGGCGTCGGCAGCCAATCCCGGTCTGCCGCCGCAGTTGCAGCAGATCATCCAGCTTCTGGAGCAGTTGGCCGGCGGCTAAGAGAACACCCCATCCGTCCCGAGGGCGATGATGCGCACATTCGGTTGTCCATCCTGTCACGCGAAGTTTGCCTGGAAGGATGCGTATCTCAACCGCAAGGTGAGCTGCAAGTGCGGCTGCGTGTTCGAAGCGTTTGAGGATCCCGAGGAAGCGGCGCCGCAGGTCGATCCGTATGACGTGGCCGACGACGGCGAGGGGCCGGCGGTGCCGCCGGCGTCGACCGTCGCCCAACCGGCCATGCCCGCGGCAGCGGGGATTACACCCTATCCCACGCGTCCGACGCGAATTACGGCGGACACGGCTGGCGCGCGCGACGTGTCGACGTTTCGCGGCGTAGTCCTGCCGATCGCGCTGCTGGCGGTGGGGGTAGCGCTCTTGATCGTGCAGGGGCTGACGTTGTCGTCGCAGGAGGTCTCCGCCGGCAGGGCGATCGCGCTCAATGGCGTGTTCCTCGGCCTGATGGTGCTGACGATGCTGGCGGGGGCAGCCATCGCCGGGTCGCTGCTGGGGGTGGATTTCGGCTCGCTGGGTTTGGCGACGCTGAAGTTCACCGCGGCTGCGGTGTTTGCGGGGGCGATCGCCCTAGCGGTAGCGGGGATGGACAAAAGCGATTCCCTGACCGGCCCGGTGGTCGCGTGGCACCTGGTGTTCATCATTTACTGGGTGTGCTTCCACCTGTTCTTTGACCTGGACCTGCAGGAAAACCTGATGAGCGTTGCAGTTATCGCATTCATGCAGGCGGCGGTGGCGTGCATTCTGTGGACAATCTGAGGGCGGGGGGCCAGGGGACGAAGGGGAAAATCTGCCGCTGCATGCAACGGCCCAATGTGGCGGCGCATCGTTTTATCAGAAACCCTCGAAGATCCCCCGCGTAGATTACGTTGCACGACGTGAGGCGTCGATAAGGACAAACGACGACCAGGGCAAACGGGTCCAGCAGGGAAAGGATAGATTTTTGGGGGGAACGCGGGCAATAATGGCCTTCGTCCGATAAGATAGCGAGTCTGCGTAAGCGGGCGCGGCCTTACCGGCGCACGCGTAGCGAGCCAACCGGGGTTGCTTTACCTCTTACAACGTCATCAGCCAGGAATTCGAAGGAGTCAGTGGGATGGGCATCTCAGCAGAGTTTCGCAAAGGGTGGATCGTCGCCGCGATCCTGGTGCTGACTATGCCCCTGGCGGCGCAGAGCAACGAATCGACCATTGCCTTCACCCAGCCGTCTCGGCAGAGCAAGGTGTCGTTCCTCATCACCGGCAAGGTCGCCAAGGTGCCTGTCGTCGTCGGCCAGCAGGTCAAAGCCGGTGACACCCTCATCCAGCTCGACGATTCGGTCGAACGCAAGACCCTGCAATTTCTCGAGCTCGAAGCCGCCAGCACACTGGGCATCGAAGCCGCCCAGAAGGAGCTCGAAAACGCCCGCGTCACCCTCGAACGCGTCGAGACCATGTTCGAGCAGAACGTCGCCAACGAATCCGAACTGCTCGAAGCCCGCCTGGGCGTCGACATCGCCGAAATCCGCCTCCGCAAAGCCCGCGAAGATCACGAGTTGAAGAAAATCGAGCGCGACAAGCAGGCCGAGCAGGTCCGCCAGATGAACATCACCAGCCCCATCGACGGCTTCGTCGCGCAGATCGATGTGAACGAAGGTGAGATCGTCGATCCGCGTCAGCCGGCCTGCACGGTCGTCAACAACGAACCGCTCTGGGTCGAACTGACGCTCCCAGCGGCGCAGGCGGCACGCATCGAGGGCCTCAAGTCGCTGCGCGTACGGCACCTCGATGAGGAAAACTGGACCGACAGCAAGGTGCTGTTTGTCTCGCCGGTCGTGGATGTCTCCAGCGACATGCGGCGCGTTCGCCTGGAGATGCCCAATCCCCACGGCCGTCCGTCGGGATTGCAGGTGCTGGTCGAGCTGCCCGCAGCCGTCGCCGAGGCCGGCAAACCGCATGCTGTCATCGCTCGCGATTGACAGCAGACGTAGTTTTCAGCCAACCTCGCGCGTTTGGACGTGTCGGCTGAATCGAGCAACAGCTAATCGATCTAGTCTGGGAGAGCCATGAGTTCCCAAGTCGTTGAATCCCAATCCTCCAGCCAGCAGCAGGGCGTCATCCGCACCACGCCCACGCGCGCTTCACGCTCGCAGCTTGTCAAACGCCTCATGGCGGCTCATGACAACCTGCCGTCGTTCATCAACGACCTATTGACCACCCAGGCTGTCAGCGTCGTCGGCACGGAAGCCGCCGCGTTCGTCATCGAACGCCAGGCCCCCGGCCCCGACGGCCAGCCCGTCTTCAACCTCCGGCCCATCGCCCATATGCGGCCGGACGACAGCGACGACAACGTCCGCCAGCAGGCCCTCAACGCCTTCAAGGAACTGATCACCCCCTGCGTCCAGCAGGACAAGGACGGCGCCGTCGAAATCACCGCGCCCGACGACACCGGCGAATCCCAGTTCTGCCTGATCACGCTGCTGCGAAGCGAAGGCACGGCCGTCGCCGTCTCCGCCGTCATCACCCGCTGTGCCGACAACGACCGCGCCCGCCAGCGCCTCATGAGCATGCAGCTCGTTGCCGGCTATTTTGAGCTCTATGGCCTGCGGCGCTCCAACGAGCAGACGCGAAACACCATCCAGCGGCAGACGCGCGCCCTGCAACTGGTCAACAGCGTCGCCAATGCCGACGGCTTCAAGGCCGCAGCCGTTTCGCTGTGTAACGAGCTGGCCCAGCGGACCGGCGCCGCACGCGTCTCCCTCGGCTGGGTGCGCGGAAACAACGTCCGCGTCGAGGCGATCAGCCATACCGAAAAGTTCGACAAGAAGCAGGAACTGGTCGTCCAGCTCCAGCGCGTCATGGAGGAGTGCGAAGACCAGGAAAACGTCGTCGCTTATCAGGTCGACGGCCAGCCGCGGCCCCAGGTCACGCGCGAAGCGCAGGCCCTGAGCCGCATGAACGGCGGCCAGTCGGTCGTCTCCCTGCCGCTGCGCCGCAAGGAGCAGATCGTGGGCATCATCACCATGGAGTTCGACCCCAAGGTGAACCTCGACGACGATGCCCTGGCTGCGCTGACGGTCGCGGTTGATCTGGTCGTGCCGTCGCTGTGGGATCGCTTCCAGAACGACCGCTGGCTGATCACCAAGGCCGGCATCAGCGCCAAGAATCTGGGCGAGAAGATCGTCGGCCCCAAGTACATGATCACGAAGGTGATCGTGATCCTGGTGCTGGCGCTGGGCGTGTTCCTGTGCGTCTACTCGCCGATGTACAAGGTCAGCGCGTCGTTCAGCTTCGTGCCGGCTGTGAAGCGCGACATCGCCGCGCCGATCGAGGGATACATCGATCAGGTGCTGGTTGAACCGGGGGATCGCGTCGAAGAAGGGCAGGTGCTCCTGACCTTTGACGTCACCGAACTGATCCAGCAGAAAGCCCAAGCCGATACCAAGGCTCTGGCCTACGAGCGCGAAGCCGCCAAGTACCGCGCCGAAGGCAAGCTCGCCGATGAGCAGCTTGCCCTGCTGAAGCGCCAGGAAGCCGTCGAGGAATCCCGCTATCTCCAGCGGCAGATCGACAAGCACACCATCCGCGCGCCCATCGCCGGATACGTGCTCCGCGGCGATCTGCGCGACAAGCGCGGCTCGCCCGTGAAGCTCGGCGAGGTCCTGTTCGAGATCGGCGAGTCCACCGGCATGGAAGCCGAGCTGCGCGTCGCCGAGCGCGACATCCAGGACATCGCCATCGGCCAGACCGGATACCTGGCGACCACGGCCCTGCCGAACGAAACGTATGAGCTGACGATCACCCGCATCGTGCCGATCGGCGAGCCGTCCGCCCGCGGCGGCGACAACGTCTTCAAGGTCTATGCCACGCTCGAACAGCAGTCCGAGCACTGGTACCCCGGCCTGGAAGGTGAAGCCCGCGTACGGATCGAGAAGCGTCCGCTGATCTGGATCTGGACCGGCCGGCTGATCAATTACGTGAAGTTGAAGTTCTGGCTGTAAATCAGCAGGGGGGCTGGCAGCCGGCAGCAGGCAGCCAGCCGCCCGCATCTGCTGCTTGCTGCCCGCTGCCTGCTGCCTGCTTATGACGCTAGCCATTCGCCCAACCTTCTCCGAGTCCTGGTACCGCATCGCGGATCTCAAGGTAAAGCTCCGCGCCAGCGCCCAGATCTCGCGGCAGTTCTATCGCGGCGAACGCTGGTATGTCGTGCGCGACCCAGCCGGCAACCAGTATCACCGCCTCAGCGATTCGGCTTACCACTTTGTTGCGCTGCTCGACGGCACACGCACCATCGCCGAGGCATGGGAGACTGTCGGCGGCCAGTACGCTGACGCCGCACCCACCCAGCCGGAGGTCATCCAGCTCCTCAGCCAGCTCTGGGCAGCCAACCTCATCGAAGCCAACGTCACCCCGGACGCCCAGGTCCTGCTCCGCCGCCACAAGCAACTGGTCAAACGCCAGTGGCAGCAGCGCTTCATGAGCGCGCTGTTCCCGCGCTTCCCCCTGTGGGACCCGGATGCGTTCCTCGTCCGCTGGATGCCAGCCATGCGCCCGCTGCTCAGCAGGAAGGGCGCCATGCTGTGGATCGGCGTGGTCCTGGCGGCACTGCTCACCATCGCCCCCAACGGCAGCGATCTGTGGCGCTACGGCAGCAAGACGCTCGATCCATCCAACTGGATCTACCTGTGGGCCATGTTCGTGCTGACCAAGTTCATCCACGAAATGGGCCACGCCTTTGCCTGCCGACGCTTCGGCGGCGAGTGTCACGAGATGGGCATCATGCTCCTGGTGCTGATCCCGACGCCGTATGTCGATGCGTCCAGCGCCTGGGCATTCCGCAACAAATGGCAGCGCGTCTTCGTCGGCGCTGCGGGCATGATCTTTGAATTGTTCTTCGCCAGTTTCATGGCCTTCATCTGGGTGGCCACGAAGGACAGCGATTCACAAGTCGCCCAACTGGCGTTCAACTCGATGATGGTGGCCAGCGTCTCCACCGTCCTGTTCAACGCCAACCCGCTGCTGCGCTACGACGGCTACTACATCCTGTCCGACCTGCTGGAGATCCCCAACCTTCAGCATCGCAGCACCGAGTACGCGATGGGGCTGATCAAGCGGCATATCTTCCGCGTCAAGCTCCAGAAACCCCTGCCGCCGGTGGGGCAGCGCATCTGGCTGTTCCTTTACGCCGTCTGCTCGACGATCTACCGCGTCTTCATCGGGATCATGATCATCCTGGTGGTCGCCACGCGCGTGCCGGTGCTGGGCGTGATCATGGCGCTGGGCGGTGTGGTGACATGGCTGGTCATGCCGGTCGTCAAGACCGTCAACTACATCCTGCTGCACCCCGAGCTGCAGCGCAAGCGCGGCAGGGCGGCGGCGTTTACGCTCGGCGCGTTGGGCGCTGCGATCATCGCCATCGGTGTGATTCCCTTCTGGGTCCATTACGAGTCCGTGGGCGTGGTCGTGGCCCAGAACCGCGAGATCCTCAAGGCCCGCACGCCCGGGTTCGTCACCCGGATCGGGACGCACCCCGATGGCCGGCCGCTGCGTGACGGCGACTTCGTCCAGGCCGGGCAGGTCATCCTTGTCGCCACCAATGAGAAGCTCGAAACGGAGCTGGCGCGGCTTCGCACCCAGATCCGCCAGGTCGAGGTTCGCATCAACCGCGATCGAGCCGCCGATCCGGCGCAGATGCTCATCGCCCAGGACGAGCTTCGCTACCTGCAGGGCGAGTTGCAGAAGAAGCAGAAGGACTACGACGACCTGACGATCCGCGCGCCATTTGACGGCCGGCTGGTCGCGCCGCGGCTGAACGATCTGCCCGGTCGATACCTCGAGCGCGGCAACGAGATCGCGATGGTCGCGACGCTCGATACGCTTGTCGTCCGCACGTTCTTCCAGCAGACCGACGGCCAGTTGACGATGCTCCCCAACGATCCGGCCCCCGAGGTGCGCCTCGCGGGCGATCTGGGGACCAGGCTCGTCGCCCGGCGGATTCGCGAGATTCCGTCGGCTCACAACGATGTGCCGCCGCAGCTTACGCATGCAGCCGGCGGGCCGATCCCGGTGGATCCGTCCGATCCGAGCAAGTCGCAGGTTCCGCTGAAGGAGATCCGGCTTGAGCTGGACAATCCGGAACTGAAGTATGTCCCCGATCAGCGCGCGTTTGTGCGTTTCAAGCTCGATCACAAGCGGCCGCTGATCTGGCAGTGGAGTAATCGCTTCTGGCAGTTGATCCAGAGCTACGCGAAGAACAGGACGCTTGAGTAGCGCATCGTCGGCCGATCCGCGGGCCGACGCTGATCCGCTCGCAGCAGACGGGCTTTTGTCATGACCACCGCCACGACCGAACTGTTCGACATCTTCGACGCCCGCCGCGTCAAGGCGCCGGAGCTGCGCGGTCTGGATCAATTGGTCAACGGCGCCGTCGGCTGGTTCCGCAATCGCATTCCCGTGCTGCCGCGGCTGCGCAAGCAGGTGGAGCGGATCGAAGCGCTCGAGCCGGAGATCCGCGACCTGGGGTCGACGCGCTTTCAGGAAGAGGTCGACAAGGTGCGCGAGCTGGCGCTCCTCGGCCGGCTGGAGGATGCCGCCCTCGAGCGGGCGGTCGCGCTGGCGCGCGAAGCCGCGTGGCGCAGCATGGGCAAGCGCCCATATCCCTGCCAGCTCATGGGCGCGATGGCGATGTTCGAAGGCAACATCGCCGAGATGGCGACCGGTGAGGGCAAGACGCTCACCGCGGCGCTTGCAGCCTCGATCATGGCCTGGGCTGGTCGGCCGGTGCATGTGATCACGGTCAACGATTATCTGGTCGCGCGCGACGCCGAGGAGATGGCCCCGATCTACCAGATGCTCGGCCACCGGGTGGGGCATGTCATCCACGAATGCCCGCCCGACATGCGATTCCACGAGTATCGCAAGAACGTCGTCTACGTCACCAGCAAGGAGCTGGTGGCGGACTTCCTGCGCGATCAGATTCAGCTTGGCCATCTGCGCAGCGCAGCCGAGACGGCCATCAACCTGCTGGAGCGCGGGCCGGTGCGCAGCAATCTGATGATCCCCGGCTTGTGGAAGGTCATCGTCGACGAAGCCGACAGCCTGCTGATCGACGAAGCCGTTACGCCGCTGATCATCAGCAATTCGCCCACGACCAACCCCAACGAACGGCTTTATCGCCTGGCCGCCATGCTGGCTGACCAGCTCGAGCCCGGGCGCGACTTCACGGTCGATCGCACCGTCCGCACGGTCGAGCTGACGGCGCGCGGCCATCGCCATCTGGAAGAACTTGCCGAGCAGATGGCTGAAGCCCAGAACTACGAGGGCGACAGCGCCTTCTTCCTCGGCCAGCGGCGCCGCGAGGAGTTGGTGCAGCAGGCGCTGGTGGCGCGGCACTGCTTCTTCCGCGATGAGCATTACCTCATCGATGAAGAGCAGAAGGTGCAGATCATCGACGAATCGACCGGCCGCATCATGGCCGATCGCACCTGGCGGCATGGCCTGCACCAGGCGATCGAAGTGAAAGAGGGCGTGCCCGTCACCGCCGATAAGGAAAACCTGGCGCGCCTCAGCTTCCAGCGGTTTTTCCGGCAGTATCCCGTCATGGCGGGCATGACCGGCACGGCGTGGGAAGCGGCTGCGGAACTGTGGCAGATCTACCATCGGCCGGTGGTCCGCATTCCGACCAACAAGCCGTGCATCCGCGTCCACCTGCCGACGCGCATGTTCGACACAGCCGAGCAGAAGTGGGAGGCGGTCGTCCAGCGGGTGCTGGAGCTCAACGACAAGGGCGTGCCCGTCCTCGTCGGCACGCGCAGCATCGCCGCGTCGGAGGAAGTGTCACGGCGGCTATTCAAAGCCGGCCGTCCGCATCGCGTGCTCAACGCCACGCAAACAGCCCAGGAAGCCAATATCGTCGCCGAAGCCGGGTTGAAGGGGAAAATCACCGTCGCCACCAACATGGCCGGCCGCGGCACCGACATCAAGCTCGGTGACGGCGTGCGCGAGCTGGGCGGCTTGCATGTGATCGCGACCGAGCCGCACGCCAGCGGGCGCGTCGATCGCCAGCTCTTCGGCCGCGCCGCACGCCAGGGCGACCCCGGCTGTGCACAGATGTTCTGCAGCGCCGAAGATGACCTGTTCGTGCGCTACGTCCCGCGCCTCCGCCGAGCCTGGCGCGCCATCGGCGTCACACGCCTCATCCGCATCGCCCAGGCCAAAGCCGAACGCATGGCCCGCTACAACCGCAAACAAGTCCTCAAAGCCGACGAGTGGATGGATCAGGCGTTGCCGTTCTAGTTTCGGGGCTCACCGCAAAGACGCAGACAGCGCAGAGAACTGCCGCTGAGGCAGAAAAAACAGTGGCACGTGCAAGACGCCCGTGCCACGATGCTCACGCATCAATCAACAATCACCACTCATCCATCTCCGCGTTCTCTGCGCCTCTGCGGTGAATACCTACCCCATCAACCCCCGAAGCCGTTCGAGGTTGACCTCATCCCACTCGCGGCCGTCGTCGCGCTTGGCCTTCGGCGTTTCCAGGATCTTCGGCACATCGCAGAAGGCCTTATCCCGCACGATCGGCCGGAACCCGTCATCCCCGACAAACCCCAAGCCGATGTGCTCATGCCTGTCCACGCGCGACCCGAGGTCCTTCTTCGAATCGTTCAGATGCCACACCTTCACGCGCTCGATCCCGACGATCCGATCCACCTCCTGGCGGAACTTCGCGTACTTCCGCCCGCGGAAGTCATACCCGGCTGCCAGCAGGTGGGCTGTGTCGAGACATACGCCCAGCCGCGAGGGCTGACGCACCTGCTCGATGATCGTCGCCAGATGCTCAAGCCGATACCCCAGCGAGCTCCCCTGGCCGGCGGTCGATTCGAGGCAGGTGATGACCGACTTCGTCGGCACGGCCTCATGCACGATGTCCAGCGCCTCAGCCACGCGCTTCAACCCGGCTTCCTCGCCGGCCCCCATGTGCGCACCGGGATGCGTCACGAGATACGGGATCTTGAGCTGCACGCATCGACGCACCTCTTCGATGAACAGGTCGATGCTCTTGCGCCATAGCGCCTCATCCGGCGAAGCCAGATTGATCAGGTAGCTGTCATGGCTGACCGTTTGCGTGTAGCCGGCAGCCTCGCAATGGCTGATCCACTGGTCGATGGCAGCCTGCTCCAGCGGCTTGACCTGCCACTGCTGTTGGTTCTTGGTGAAAACCTGCACCGTTGCCATGCCGAGTTTCTGGGCGCTCAGCACGGCATTGTGCATTCCGCCGGCGATCGAGAGGTGGGATCCGAACATCAGGCCCGCCACTGTATCGGGCTGGGCTGCACCGTCCAGCCTTTGTCACTTTCAGCGGCTGGCACTACCATCTGGCCTCACCTTGGCAGACCGACCCGTCCAATTCGAATGCTTCGCCACCGACGCGGCAACGCGCGCGCGCCGCGGCCGCGTGCACACGCGCCATGGTGTTTTCGACACGCCCGCCTTTATGCCCGTCGGCACGCAGGGCACGATCAAAGGCCTGCTGCCGCGCGCCGTGGCTGAGACCGGCGCCCAGTGCATCCTGGCCAACACGTATCACCTGATGCTCCGCCCCGGCGAGCGCGTCGTCGCCGCACTTGGCGATCTGCATCGCTTCATGGCGTGGGACGGGCCGATCCTGACGGACTCGGGCGGGTTTCAGGTCTTCAGCCTCAGCGACATCAACCGGGTCACCGACGACGGCGTCGAGTTCAAAAGCCACATCGACGGCAGCCTCGTGCGCCTGGATCCGCGCCGCAGCATGGAGGTGCAAAACGCCCTCGGAGCCGACATCATCATGATGTTCGACCAGTGCCCGCCGGGCGACGCGCCGCCGGAGGTCCATCGCCTGGCCGTCGAGCGGACGCTCCGCTGGGCGCGGCAGTGCGTCGAAGCCCATGCCCGGCCGGACGAGCAGGGTTTGTTCGGGATTGTGCAGGGGGGCGGCGACCTGGCGTTGCGCGAATATTGCGCCCATGAGCTGGTCGCCATGGACCTGCCCGGCTACGCCATCGGCGGCCTGGCTGTGGGGGAGGGGTTCCAGACCATGGTCCGTGTGCTTGAGCACACGACCCCGTTGCTACCGGCGGATAAGCCGCGATACCTCATGGGCGTGGGGTTTCCCCGCGACATTGTCGCAGCCGTGGCGGCTGGGATCGACATGTTCGATTGCGTCCTGCCGACGCGTAACGGCCGCAACGCGTATGCGTTTACCGCCCAGGGGGCCCTCCGTCTGCGTAACAGCAAGTATCAGGCAGACACCGGTCCCATCGAGGACGGCTGCGACTGCTACGCCTGCCGCACCTTCACCCGCGGGGCGATCCGGCATTTCTTTTTTGCCGGCGAGATGCTTGGACCCATTCTCGTTTCCCTGCATAATATCCGGTTCTATCAGCGGTTGATGGCGGATATCCGCGGTGCGATCGGGCGTGGGGAGTTTGGGGCGTTTGCCGCCTCCGACCCGCGCTGTCGCCTCGGCCCGTCGGCGGCGTCCGCCGAATCTGCCGTTGAACAGGACTGATCTGAAGGAGCTTTGATTTGAACGCATTTTCCTTTCTGGCGCAGGCCGATGCCCCCGCGCCCCAGCCGCAGGCCACCGATGCTCAGCCCGTAGAGGCCCAGCCCGCAGAGGCGCAGACCACCGAGATCACGCAGGCGCCCGGCAGTTCCGACGCGCCGCCCGCCGGCACACAGAATCCTCCGGGCTGGCTGAACAGCCCGATGATCCCGCTGCTGGTCGGCATCCTGATCCTGTACTTCTTCGTGTTCCGCTCGAAGCGCAACCAGGATCGCCAGCGGAAGGAAATGCTTGCGCAACTCAAGAAGGGCGACCGTGTCCAGACGATCGGCGGTATTCTCGGAACCGTCGTCGAAGCCCAGGAAGACGTGGTCCTGCTCAAGGTGGATGAGAGCTCCAATACCAAGATCCGCTTCTCCCGCAATGCCATCCACCGCGTGCTCACGGGCGAGAAGAGCGAATCGAAGTAGCGTCCCAGACCTCTGAACGAAGACTCCCATGCCGACCAACCTTTCCGGGCGATTTACGTTAATCATCGTGCTGACGCTGGTGGCGCTGTTCGGCGTGCCGGGGATTGGCGGCGGCATCTTCCCCTGGAAGAAGCTGTTCGATCCGAGCATCCCCTGGAGCCATAAGCACAACCTCCGCCCGGGCATCGACATGGCCGGCGGGACCAGCCTGCTCTACCAGATCAAGCCGCCGCAGGGTCAGCAGGCCACACCCGAGATGGTGCAGCAGGTCATGCAGTCGCTGAAGCGACGCGTCGACCCGGATGGCACCAAGGAACTGGTCTGGCGCCCGATCGGCAACGACCGGCTTGAGATCCAGATGCCCCTCTCGCAGGGGATCAAAGGCGCCGAAGGCGTCCGCGACCGGTTCATCGCCGCCCAGCAACAGCTTGAGCAGTACAACGTCCGCGTTGCCACGGTGCTGGCCATCGCGCGCGACCGCCAGCTCAGTGCCGATGAACGCCGCGACCGCCTCAATGCGATCGCCGGCGACAGCGATCAGCGTCGCGAGCTGTTCGGCGCGCTGCTGAGCATCGTCGATCAGCGTCACGCCGCCCGCGAGGCGGGGGACTTCGTCAAGGATGCCCAGCTCGAAGAGCAGCAGGATTCG
Organism: uncultured Phycisphaerales bacterium; assembly: GCA_937904525.1. Taxonomy (GTDB): domain Bacteria; phylum Planctomycetota; class Phycisphaerae; order Tepidisphaerales; family Tepidisphaeraceae; genus CALEKX01. Next base: position 24,235 of record CALEKX010000153.1, on the reverse strand, counting down.
GTGCTGGAGCAGATCTCCGCCACCAATCTCACCGTGGCGACGATCGATCCGATCCTGAATCTGCCCGCCGAGACCCGCGCCCAGCGGCTGGACGAGCTGCTCAAGCGATTCGAGAACGAACCCAAGCGGCAGGAGGCGATCAAGGCCTACGCCGCGGTGTGGGATGAGTTCGAGCCGGTGCGCGACACCCTCGACGCGGCAGCCGAGCTCAAGCGTCTGCTTCGCGGTTCGGGCGTGCTTGAGTTCCACATCCTCGCCACCAGCGAGCTGCCAGCGGCTCGCCGCCAGGAGATGATCAACCGCCTGCAGGAGCTGGGACCGGTCGGCTCAGCCACTGACGATCTCCGCTGGTACGAGGTCGATCGGCCCGACTACATCGGCCTGCTGAGCCTGGCGGAGCGCTTCGGCGACAAGTTCTACCTGCTGGCTTACACGACGCCCGATCGCTCGATGGTCAACCGCGAAGGCCAGCCCCGGTGGGGCCTGGAGCGGGCGTGGGTGACGCGCGAAGCCCAGGGCTTCCGCGTGCAGCAGGTTGTCAACTTCGAGTTCGATGCCGTCGGCGCGCAGCGGTTTGCCGAGCTGACCAACGCCAACCAAGGCCGGCCGCTGGCCATCATGCTCGACGGCAAGGTCATCAGCGCCCCCAACATCAGGAACGCCATCACCGGCGGCCGGGGCTTCATCGAGGGCGACTTCGACGACGCCGAACTGCGATATCTCTCCAGCACGCTCAGTGCCGGTTCGCTGCCGGCGCAGCTCAGCGAAGAGCCGATCATGGAGCGGAGCGTCGGCCCGCAGCTCGGTGCCGACAACCTCCGCGCCGCGTTCTTCGCCAGCGTCAGCGGTCTGCTGCTGACGGCGGTATTCATGATCATCTACTACTACGCAGCCGGCGTGGTAGCGGTGATCGCGGTGCTGCTGAACCTGATCCTCCTCCTGGGCGTGATGGCGGCGCTGAATGCGACATTTACGCTGCCGGGCGTAGCGGGCATCGTGCTGACGATCGGCATGAGCGTCGACGCCAACGTGCTGATCTACGAGCGTCTGCGCGAAGAGCAGCGGCGCGGGCTGTCGGTGCGGCAGGCCCTGCGCAATGCGTACGACCGGGCCTGGTCCGCCATCATCGACGCCAACGTCACGACGCTGATCACGACGATCATCCTCTATCAGTTCGGCAGCGAAGAGGTGAAGGGCTTCGGCCTGACGCTGGGCATCGGTCTGGTGACGTCGCTGTTCACGGCGCTGTTTGTCACCAAGACGATCTTCGCCTTCCTGCTGGAATACACGCCGGTGGCGAAGCTGGGGAGTCTGCCGCTGTCGTTCCCGAAGTTGGACGCCTGGCTCCAGCCGAATATCGACTGGGTCGGCAAGATGAAGTACTTCGTGACCTTCAGCCTGCTGTTCATCATCGGCGGCTGCTCGATCCTGGGATACAAGTACAAGCAGAACGAGCTGCTCGATATTGAGTTTGCCGCGGGGACGAGTGTGACATTCGAGCTGAACGATGAAGCCGCGGCGAAGCTGACCCAGGCCGACGTGCGCCGGATCATCCAGCAGGCGGGCGGCGAGAAGACCGCGTTGCCCAGCCCGAGCGTCGTTGCCGTCGGCGGCGATGGCCGCACGTACGAGGTCATCACAGCCAACAGCGATGCGCCGGCGGTCCGTGCCGCGGTCGAGAAGGCGATGGCCGGTCTGCTGTCGATCACGCCGCGCGTCACGTTTGACGGGATGAACCTGGAGGTTGAGCAGGCGCTGGCCTCCGGGCTGATCGTTCCGATCGAAGGTCCGAACACCGAGATCGGCGGATTCGTGCCCGATGGGCAGGCCCGCCACATCGGTGGGGCGGCGATCGTGCTGCGCAACCTTGAGCCGCGTCTCACAGCCGATCAGATCCAGCAGCGGATCAACCGCTTCCGCCTGCTGCCGACGACGACCGGCGCGGCGGCCGAGTACCGCGCGTTTGACGTCGATGTTGACCCGACAACGGGCACAGCCGTTGTCATGGTCTCCGATCCGCAACTGCTCTACTCGACCAACCCGCAGCTCTGGCGCGAGAATCTGGCTGGGCCGATGTGGACGCTGACGGCTGGCGCGATGGACTGGGCCAGCGACCTGCAGCGGGTGACGAACTTTGATGCCTCGGTTGCCGATGAAGCCAAGCTCGACGCCGTGGTCGCAATGACGCTGTCGGTCGTGGCGATCATGGTTTATATCTGGATCCGGTTCGGCAACTTCAAGTTCGGTACGGCGACGGCTGTGACGCTGGTGCACGACCTGTTCTTCACGCTGGCGGCGGTCGGCTTCTCGCATGTTCTTGCCGAGACGTTCATCGGCAATGCGCTGCTGATCGAGCCGTTCCGCATCAATCTGACGCTGGTGGCGTCGGTGCTGACGGTGCTGGGTTACTCGGTGAACGACACGGTCGTGATTTTCGACCGAATTCGCGAGAACCGGGGCAAATACGGGCACGTATCACGACAGATCATCAATGACTCGATCAACCAGACGCTGTCGCGTACGTTGCTGACCAGCCTGACGACACTGCTAACCGTCGCTGTGATGTACGTTTTTGGCGGGTCGGGCATTCATGGCTTTACTTTTGTGCTTTTCATTGGCATTATCTGTGCTACGTACTCGTCGATTGCGGCGTCTGCGCCGCTGCTGTTGCTGGGACGATCGGTCGATCGAACGGGTGCGCAGCAGCCGCCGGTTGGGCAGCTTCAGCGGGTTGGTGGCTGATTCGATTCACCGATTCACGCCCACTGCTGGATAGACCTGGCGGCAAATGCGAGCACTTCGGATGCCTCGGCGTTCGGAGTCGGGGCACGAAAAACCGGGCAGTTGTTAGACCATTCAGGAATGGGAAGGAGTCCCACCTATGCGCAAGGACGTGCGATTCGGCTTGACGATTGGCGCCATTCTACTGGCAGTCCTGGTGGTTTACGTGCTCGTTGTGCCCGGCCGCAATGAGCCGGATCTGGTCTCGCTCGAGACGCTCGATCCGGCTGGCACGAGCGCCGAAGAGACCGAAAGCGGCCCGTCCATCCTTGATCTTGTCGAACCCCCTGTAACCCAGACCACAGTCACGGACGTCCGACAGGCGGAAGCGCCGATCGTCACGGAGACGCCGATCGCGGCTGCCCCGCAGCAGCAGTTTGACTGGGAAGCCATGCTCACGCACGGCCGGCTGATCGCCGTCGAGCAGACCACTGAGCAGGCTCAGCCGTCAGCCGCCGCCCAGCCCGCGCCGGTTCAGCGCACGGTCGCCCGGGGCGAGGACTATCCGGCTCTTACGCGTCATACCGAGACGTCGCGCGCCACCCCAACCGCCGATTCCACAAGCCAGACCTACATCGTCAAGTCAGGCGATAACTTTTGGGTGATCGCCCAAGCCGTCTACGGCGATGGCCGGCATTACAAGCTGATCGAGCAGGCCAACCCCGGCGTCGATTCCAGCAACCTGAAGATCGGCCAGGAGCTGCGCATCCCACCGTTGTCGACCGCCGCCACGCCCGCTGCCGGCATCACGAGCAACTCCGCGACGACTCTCGGCCCGCGGCAGTACCGCGTTCAGCCGAACGACAGCCTCCACCGCATTGCCCAGAAGCTCTACGGCGACGGCAGCCGCTGGCAGGAGATCTACGATCTCAATCGCCAGACGATCGGCTCGAATCCCGCCCGGCTGAAGGTCGACATGATCCTTCAGCTCCCCGAGGAGCCCATCCGCGCCGCCAGCCGGTAACGGCTGAATCGATCGTCGACAGAATTCCTTGCGAACTCCGGGGCGACGCCGTGCGTCGCCCCTGCTCTTGCGCGTTTGGGCTGGGGGTTGGTTATCCGCCTCGCGGCGATTGGCGTGCTATGTGCGGGTGGGAGCACATTGCCATGTGCTCCTACAGGAATGCAACTGCTTCCCGTTGTCGTGCCGTCGCTCCATCAGCGACGTCCATAGCCGGTCCCCTGAAACGGATCCTGCGTCCGTCTTCGCGCACGCGTCGCGGCCTTCGCGGTCGCCGTTCCCAAGTGCATGGGACGAGCTACCGCGCCGATTCCTGCAGCTCATCCACCTGCTGCAGCAGCGCTTCGATGCGGCTGATGCGCTGCTGGATGGGGACCAGGAGATCGTCCAGCCATTCGACCGTCGCTGCGCGCGGGTCGCCGGGATCCTGCGACCCGTCGCCGCAGCCCAGCCATCGCTCGACACGCCGTTGCGTGCGCCATCGCAGCACCAGCCACAGCATGAAGTACCACAGCAGTGCAAACACCGCAGCCTCCAGCAGCACCTGCACGCTCAGCACGCGAACGGCCAGCTTTGCCAGATCCGTGAGGCCCGGCCACCGGTCGACCGGCAGCAGCAGTTCCAGCACCGGCTGAACCAGCACAAACCACAGCAGCGCGCCGATCGTGAGCAGCCATCGCACCGGAGCGAAGATCGCCAGACTCCGCCCAGCCCGCTCGGCGACCTGCCGGTCGCGCTGCCGCAATGACTGTTCGATCGCAAAGCCGAGGCGCGAGGCTTCCTGCTCAGCCGGCTGGGCCTCCCAGAGGCGATTGTGCGCATACAACTCGCTCATGATCGGCTGAGCCTGCTGGAGCTGGGCGAACGTCGTCTGCACTGCCGTTGCGAGCTGCTGGCTCCAGGCCAAGCGATGCTGTTGCCCGCCCGCCGATGCGACATTGCCGCGGATCAGCGCGAGGATCGGCCAGAGCATCGCGTGCAGCACGCTCAGCAGCGGCCACGCGCGCACGCGGCGCGACAGGGCATCGTCGATCAGCCGCAGCCGCGACGCCGCGTCGTCGTCGCGCTCCGCGATGCCCCCCTCCTCGACCATCGGGCCGATGCGCGCCTGGATGGCGTCAGCCGCCTGCTCATGCAGGCGCCGCAACTGCTCGAGGCGGCGCGGCAGGTGCTGCTCTCGCACCCAGCCGATGACGGTCTTCACCTGCTGCGCGCCGGCTTGGGCGATCGCGCGGCTGACGCTTTCGCCCGATCGCTGACGGGAGAGCGTCTGCCGCAGCTCGGGCAGGTCGAACGCCTGCGGCTGAGTCGCGCTGACGGCGTAAACGCGCGGCGGCTGATCGAGCTGAAGGACGCGTGCGGCGCGGCGGGCGAAATCGTCGCGCAATTCCTCGATCGGATCGACATCCTGCCGGCCGTTGGTCGTGCCCGATGCGCCGTGCGCCGCGGCGACCTGATCGACCTTGTTGAGGCAGAAGATGAAGTTTTCCGGGGCGTTGCCAGCCGCGACTTGGCGCAGCAGGTCCTGCACCTGCCGGTCGGCGTATTTCTCGACGCTCTGGACCCAGATGGGGTAGAGCATGAAGCGGAGCATGTGGCGCGTGAGGGCGACATGCTCGCGGAAATGACTGTCGATGTCGGGCAGGTCCAGCAGCACCTGCCGGGCGATGGCGTCGATGTTGTGGGTGACGATCCTCCATCGGCCGGGGACTTCCCGCTGCAGGAACTGCTCGATGGCCGCGGCGCGTGAGGTATGGACGTAGGCGATGACCTGCTGCGTGCCTTCGCCCCAGGCGGTGGACTGCGTGATGGCCTGCCCGGCGAGGGCATTGACCAGGGCGCTCTTGCCGACTTCCTTGCCGCCGATCAGGCCGACGATGTACCAGCCCGTGTCGTCGGCTGGCGGAATCCGCGCCAGGTCCAGCACAGGCGCGTCGTCAGCCATCAGCAAAGGCGCATCGGCGCCGGTCAGCTCAACGGCTTCGGCAACCAGACGCCGCAGGTCGGTGGTCGGAGCAGTCATGGGCATCAGTGTAGCCAAGAGCGGGTGAGGGAGCACGGGTGAGGCGTTCGGGATTTTGGATGGCGGATTGCGGATTTTGGACTGCGAAATGGGGAGTGTCATGGGTCACTTGTCACTCGCTGCAACTCGACGCAGCGCAAACCGAAAAGCACGGCACGCAATCGCGTGCCCTACGCACTCAACTGCCTCCTGCCGACTCCGAAGCTGCCTGCTCAACACGACGTATTTTGAATAAAGATTGACGGTCTTTTGTATACAACCGCCGCGCGGCAGCGGGGTATTCTCTGACGTACGTGCTGCCCAGGCCCGCTCGCGTGGGCGGCATTGGGGTTCTCACAAACGCCACAGGGACTGTCATGAAATCAACCGCACTGTTCTGCACCGCCATCGCCTGTGTATCGTCGCTAGCCATGCTTATCTCACCCAAGCCGGCTCAGGCCGATCCGCTGCCGCCGCCAGTTATCCCGGCGGGCGTCGGCGTTCAGCTCAAGCCCAACAACTTCACGATCGAAACGATCGACCAGGTTCACGCAGCCGGTTTCCGCGTCATCCGCCGCGGGTTCTACTGGAACGCGGTCGAGAAGCAGAAGGGCGTCTATGACTTCTCCGACTACGACGCCCAGATGGAACATGCCCGCAAGCTGGGCATGACGGTTGTCGGCTGCCTGTTCTCGCATAACAAGCTGTACCCCGGCGGCGACAAGACCGGCTTCCACAACGAGGAAGAACGCAAGGGTTTTGCGGCGTTCGCGGCTGCGGCGGCTGAGCGTTACAAGGATTACCCCGTGCTGTGGGAGATCTGGAACGAGCCGAACGTCCGCACGTTCTGGGGCCAGCACGGCACGCACAACACCGAACAGTTCGCCGATGAGTACACCGCCCTGGTAAAGGAAGTCGTCCCCGCCATGCTCAAGGCCAATCCCGATGCCTTCGTCATGGCCGGTTCGGTCTCCAACTACTGGCAGCCCAGCTACAACTGGACGGAATACTGCTTCCAGAAGGGCATCCTGAAGACGGGCATCAAGGCCTGGTCGGTCCATCCGTACGGCGTGAAGACGCCCGAGGAGTTTGCCATCGGCCACAAGATCACGCGCGATCTGCTCAAGAAGTACGGCGCGCCTGACATGCCGATGCTTAACACCGAGCGCGGCTTCACCATCACCGAGCGCGACGAGGGCTATTCCGGCGGCAGCAAGGAGCGGGCGCTGGAGTTCCAGGCGTGGCACGTCGTGCGGCAGTACATGGCTGACCTGATGGCCCAGGTGCCGCTGACGGTCTGGTATGAGTGGGGCGGCAATGAAGGATTCGGGCTGGTGGAGAACGGCCAGGCTCGCCCGGCGCTCGAGGCTGCCAAGGTGATGATCCAGCAGCTCAACGGCTACCGCCTGTCGCATCGCGTGGACACCGGCCATGAGCTGGACTACGTGCTGGTGTTCAAGAACGACAAGGGCGAGCAGAAGCTGGTCGTCTGGACCGCGCCGCCCGCGACGATGGAGCCGGACAAGGCCTATCCCCACGAGGTGCAGATCAACCTCGGCGCCAACGCCTCGGTGCAGGTCGTCGATCTGCTGGGCAATGCCTCGACGGCTACAGCCGATGGCGGCTCGCTGCGCGTGAAGGTCAGCGGCGCGCCGCAGTATCTGCAGATTCCGTCCAATGCAAATGTCAGCGCCAAGTCGATCGAGCCGTTCACGCCGCCCATCGCCGATGCCGGCGCAGCCCCTGAAGGCGCGGTGGATCTGAAGCTCTTCGAGCCGGGCACGAACTGGAAGTTCGAGAGGAACACCGGCGAGGGCTCGTTCAAGGTGACGACCGACGCCTCCGGCCGACAGATCGGCGTGATGGAGTATGACTTCTCGCAGTCCAAGTCGCAGGGCACGCCGTATGTGCTGGCGTCGGCGCCGATGGAGGTCGCCGAAGGCGCCAAGGGCGTGCGCGTGCTGGTGCGATCGAACGTGGCTCAGCAGTTGACGTTCCGCCTGATCGACAGCACCGGCCAGACGCTGCAATACAAGCAGCGGATCCAGGGCACGGGCGCGTGGGAAGAGATCGTCATCCCGCTGACGCGGCGGCTTGAGCGGTGGGGCGGAGCCAATGACGGCCATCCGCACTTCCCGATCAAGTCGATCGTCTTCAGCGTCCCCCTGCCCAGCCAGGACCACAAGACCGGCAAGGTTGAGTATTCGGACGCGGCAGTGGTTCGATAGCTGTTGCTACCTGCAGATGTTCGCAGCGCCCCGGTTCGGGCTGGGGCGCTTTTTTGCGCGCGTCGCGATGCAGCCGGCCCGCCCTCGTCACGGCGGCCGAGGAGCGGGGACCGGATCATCACAAGCCGCCTGCGAAGAACTGCGGCTTGGTCATCCGCCGGCGTTGGCTATCTGCAGGATGTGGGCGGAAATCCGGGGTTTACCTTCAACGGTGTGCCCGTCACGCAGGCGACGATCGACGACACCCAAGTGCAGACCGGCGGGCTGCTCTCACCCGCCCCCTGTCGCGCCAACCAGTGTGGCGCGAGCGTCCCGCCCGCGTTCTGCCGGGTGTACTCGCATCTGTTGTAGGGGCGGATGGCAATCCGGCCCCGGACGCGCAAGCGCGTAAGGATGATCGGCCGCCGGTCGGCGGGCGGAGCACATGGCCATGTGCCCGTACAGACGCAGGCCAAGCAACCCAATTAGCCGTCGCTTTGCGATCATTGGAATCTCTGCGATCTTTGCGCTAGCCACCATTTCGCACCCTTCGCGACCTTCGCGCCTTCGCTGCCTATCGCTTGATCCCCCGCTGACACCTCCGCACCAGCCGATATGATGCCAGCCATGACGATTCGACCTGCGCAACCTGCCGATGCAGCTACCATCGCGGATTTCCAGTGCCGCCTGGCGCGTGAGACCGAAGGCATGGAACTTGACCCAGCCACGGTGAATGCGGGCGTGCGGGCGGTCTTCGAAGATCCGCATCGCGGGACGTACTACGTCGCGGAGGCCGAGGGGCGGGTCATCGGCTGCCTGCTGACCGTGCCGGAGTGGTCCGACTGGCGCAACGGTACGGTCCTGTGGATTCATAGCCTGTACATTCACCCCGACTGGCGGCGGCGGGGGGTGTACCGGGCGATGTACGAGCATCTCCGCTCGCGCGTGCTGGCCGACCCGCGCCTCTGCGGCCTGCGGCTGTACGTGGACCGACGCAATACCCCTGCCCAGCAGACGTACACGGCTCTGGGGATGGACGGCGAGCACTACCAGCTTTTCGAATGGATGAAGGGGTGAGGTGCAAGGCCCCGGTAGGATGGGCGCCTGTCCGCAACTTCTGCATCTGCAATTCGTTATGCGCCGACCATCCGGAGTTGTCGCAACAATATGAAAAATGTTCCACGTGGAACATTGGCCAAACACTCAATTGGCTGCGTACCCGCAGGCGCCACCTGCTGAACGCGAATCCCAGCCAAACCGCGGGCGAGACGCCCGCGCCACGTTAAGCCTGCCTTCAAGCCGATGGCGTTTCGATCACCTGCTGCGCTTCGCACGCAATGTTCCACGTGGAACATCGATCAGCGCGGCCCAGTGGCGCGGGCGTCCCGCCCGCGTTAGTGATGGAGTTGCGCGATATGTAGGGGCGGATGGCAATCCGCCCCGGGGTGGGCGACGGACGCAGGGACGGTCAATGGACTGTCGGCACCGGGGCACATTGCCATGTGCCCCTACAAATGCGGAGGGATGCCACTCGACAGCAAATGTTTCTTTGCGATCTTTGCGGTATCCCATATCTTGGCGCGAGCTTCGCGCCCTTCGCGATCGCCGCTATCCACGCGTATGACAACGGCGAGCAATGTTCCACGTGGAACATCGAGCAACGCGGCCCAGTGGCGCGGGCGTCCCGCCCGCGTTAGTGATGGAGTTGCGCGATATGCAGGGGCGGATGGCAATCCGCCCCGGGGTGGGCGGCGTACGCAGGGACGGTCAAGGGGCTGTCGAAAGCGGGGGCACATTGCCATGTGCCCCTACAAGTGCGGTCAGGACCGTTCGACGCGTGATCGCCATCTCGCCATGCCAAATCCTCCTTCGTGATCTTTGGGCTCTCTGCAATCTTTGCGCCATTCCGCCTTCGCGCCTTCGCGATCGCCGCTATCCACGCGTATAACAACGGCGAGCAATGTTCCACGTGGAACATCGATCAGCGCGACTTTGTGGCGCGGGCGTCCCGCCCGCGTTAGTGATGTCTTTGTTTCACCCAACAGGTGATTGTGACAGCCCATGGATAATCGCAAGCGATATGCAGTGGTCGGCACGGGCACGCGCGTGGTGATGTTCCTGGATGCGATTGCCGGCCGGTATCGGGAGACGAGCGTGCTGGTCGGGCTGTGTGACGTCAGCCGATCCCGCATGGAGTGGCACAACCGGCGGCTGACGGAGCGGTTTGGCACGTCGCCGGTTCCCATGTATCCAGCCGACGCGTTTGACCGCATGATCGCCGAGCAGAAGCCGGATGTGGTGATCGTGACATCGGTCGATGCGACGCATCACATCTATGCCATCCGCGCGATGGAGCTCGGCTGTGATGTGCTGTGCGAAAAGCCGCTGACGATCGATGCCGAGCGGGCACGGGCGATCCTGGATGCGATCGAACGCACCGGCCGACGCCTGCGCGTGACGTTCAACGTGCGATACACGCCGTACGCCTCGCGCGTGCGCGAGCTGATCGCCTCGGGCGTGATCGGCCAGCCGATGGCCGCCGATCTGCAGTGGGTGCTGGATACATCGCACGGCGCAGACTATTTCCGCCGATGGCACGCCTGCCGGCAGTTCAGCGGCGGCTTGCTGATCCACAAGGCAACGCATCACTTCGACATGGTCAACTGGTGGATCGGGTCGTATCCGCAGACGGTGTTTGCGTTTGGCGACCTGAAGTTCTACGGCGCAGCCGCGGCGGCAAATCGGGGTGAGCAGTACACGTACGATCGCTATCTCGATCAGCCGGCGGCTGCAAACGATCCGTTCCGCTTTGCGTGGGAGAAGCATCCGGATCAGCGCGAGCTGTACACCGGCCAAGCGGAGCGCGAAAGCGGGTATATCCGCGATCGCAACGTCTTCGGCCCACATGTCGACATCGAGGATACGATCGCGCTGACAGCGCGGTATCGCAACGGCGTGATCTTCAGCTATTCGCTGGTGGCGTATAGCCCATGGGAGGGCTTTCGCGCGGCGGTGACGGGGACGCGCGGACGGATCGAGCTGTTCATCCAGCAGGGGTCGCACATCCTCACCGCGAAGGGCGATGATGAGCTGGCGGAGCAGCAGTCAGTCGGGGAGGTGACGCGGCTGCGCGTCTTCCCCATGTTCGGCCAGCCGTACGACGTGCCGCTGGCCGCGGCTGCGGGCGGCCATGGCGGGGGCGATCCGGTCATGCTGGAGGCACTGTTCGCCGCGACGCCGCCACCCGATCCGCTCGGCCAGGCGGCCACGCACCTCGACGGCGTCGCGTCGATCCTGATGGGCATCGCAGCCAACCGATCCATCGCCACCGGCCAGCCGGTGCACTGCGATGACCTCGTGCGGCTGCCGCCGCATCCGGCGTCGCAGGATGCGCGCTGAGAGCCGCGGCAGGGCGGAGCGGGCTGACCGGGTTATCCCGCGCGGTGCTGCGGCTTTCAGGGGGCCGGTGTTTTCGACGCAAATGGGATGAGGCGGAGGTTCAACCTGGCGGCCTGTTGCAGCAGGGCTTCCAGCCGTTTGGGAGTCACGTGGTGATGGGGGGCCTGCGGGGCGATGGTATGCGCGTAGAGCGTGACGCAGGCGGCTGAGTCGGCCGTGCGGCGGAGGACCTCGTCGAGCTGCTGATCGGTGATGGCTGGCTGATCGATCGACTTGCCGATGAGAACGCGTCGGTCAGCCAATGCGGCCAGCGGAACGAGGCATCGCTCGAAGAGGAAGGCTTCGTTCGCGGCCCCAGCTGTCCATCCCGATCGCAGCCGCTCGAATCGAGGCAGCAGCACGCTATCCGTCGCTTCGGATCGCTGCGATCGCGGATAGGCATACGAGCGGACGGCAAATCCATGCTGGCGAAGCTGATCGATGGCTGGGTCGATCTCGCTGGCCAGAAAGCCGTCGGGGCCATGCCGGGCCAGGCAGTCGACGGCTGAGGCGTGTGTCAGGCCGTGGCAGGCGATCTCATGGCCGGCGGCGGCCAGGCGATGCAGGCCATCAATCTGGCTTGGCTGAAGCAGGTGCGGCTCGCTGATGAAGAACGTCACGCGGGCGCCGTGGTCGGCAAACAGCGGAATCGCCGTCACCCACGCATCGGTGAAGTGATCATCAAACGTCAGCAGGATGACACCGGCAGATTCGGCAGGCACGGTCGTTCCTCACGATGGCCAGGGGACGGTGAACGCGTGCGTGCCGGCGGGCAGTTCACGCGATGTGCCGTCTTTGTAGTGGAAAATGGCTGAGCACTGCGGCGGCACGACGACGTTGAGCGTGAGCTGATCGTCCTTCAGCTCCCACCGCACGGCGATCTGGCCGTTGATTGTGTCCAGCGTCGCGGCTGCCCATGTGAGGCCATGCGCCGGCGCGGGCAACGGGCGGATGTGAAAACGCCTGTACCCCGGAGTGTGCTCATCCAGCTCGATCCCGCCCAGCCGGGCATACATCCACTCGCCGCAGGAACCATAGGCATAGTGGTTGAACGAGTTCATCCCGGGATCCTGGAATCCCTTCTTCTCCGTCCAGCCGTCCCATCGCTCCCAGATCGTCGTAGCGCCGTGGTTCACCGAGTAGAGCCACGACGGATACTTCTCGCTGGTGAGCAGGCGCAGGGCCAGATCATCGCGCCCGATGCGTGAGAGCGTCGGCAGCAGCAGGTTGACGCCGACAAACCCGGTCGTCAGCACCCCGCGGCGCTCGATGTCCTCGCACAGATACCGTGCGGCTGCGTCGCGCATCTGGCCGTCCACCAGGTCGAACGCCAGCGCCAGCAGGTACGCCGTCTGGCTGTCGCCGACGATCCTGCCAGCGGGGGTGACGAAGTGATGCTGGAAGGCTTGCCGCATGCGGCGGAAGTAGCCGTCGAAGCGTTCCGCATCGTCAGCCTTTCCCAGGATGGCGGCGATGCGGGCGAGCAGCCGGCAGGAGCTGGCTGAATAGGCAGTGCCGATCAGGTCCATCGGCGTGTACGAATCGATCGCCAGCCAGTCGCCGAATCCATCGCCCGGGTGCCGACCATCGACACAGCGCTTCGCAAGGTACTCGCCATATCGCCGCATCGACGGATACTGCCGCTCAAGGATGCGGATGTCGCTGTAGATGCGGTAGATGCTCCACGGGCAGATCACGCCCGCATCCTCCCACGCCGGCGAGCCGGCAAAGCGGTTGCCCGGCGTCGAGATGATGTCGGGCACGACATGCGGATACGAGCCGTCGTCGAACTGGGCGTCGGCGATATCGATCAGCCATCGCGTGAAGAACGGCGCAACGTTCATGTTGAACGCAGCCGTCCGGATGAAGACCTGGGCATCGCCCGTCCAGCCGAGGCGTTCATCCCGCTGGGGGCAATCGGTCGGCACTTCGACGAAGTTGCCGCGCTGGCCCCAGACGATGTTGCGCTGAAGCTGATTGAGCTTGGCATGCGAGCAGGAAAAGCTGCCGGTCGGTCGGGTGGCTGTGCCGATGACGATCCCATCAACCATCGATAGCTCAGGCTCGTCTGTCAGGCCATCCACCTCGACATAGCGAAAGCCATGGAGCGTGAACGTCGGCTGAAAGATCGCCTCTTCGCGGCTGGCGCAGATGAAGGTGTCGGTGCAGCGGGCCTTACGCAGGTTCGCCAGATACAGCGAACCGTCGGGATTGAGCACTTCGGCGTGGCGAAGGGTGAGGGTCTGGCCCGGTTCACCGGCGATACGAAGGCGCACGACGCCGACCATGTTCTGGCCGAAGTCGAAGACCCATCCACCGGTGGGGGAGCGGTGTTTCGCCACAGCCGGCAGGACCTGTGTCGGCTGGACCGTCTCGCCGATCTGCACGACGAGCTTTGTCTGGTCGCGCGGCCTGCACCGGACCGGCTGCCAGCCGTCATTGCCGGACGTCGGTTCCGACCAGGCTCGCAGATCGCGGCGCAGGTCGATCGTCTCGCCATGCAGGAAGCTCTGGCTGACGATCGGACCGTCGTTGCGGGCCTGCCAATGGCCGTCGGTGGCGATCACCACCTCCGAACCGTCGTCGAACGTGACATGCAGTTGCGCCAGCAGCTCCGGATGGCTGCCGTACAGGTGATGCCGCAGATCCCACGCCATCTCGCCGACATACCAGCCGTCGCCGAGGATCGCGCCCAGCACGTTCGCGCCGGCTCGCAGATGTTCGGTGACGTCGTACGTCTGGTAGCGGATACGGATGCGGTAGTCGGTCCAGCCGGGGGTGAGCAGGTCCTGGCCGATGCGCTGTCCGTTCAGCCACGGCTGATACCACCCGCGGGCGGTGATGTAGAGCCGCGCGCGGTGGACAGGTCGATCGATCTCAAACCGCCGGCGGAGATAGGTCGCCGGCCCGCAGAGGGGATATTCGCCTTCGATCGGCAGGCTGATCCACTGCCCCGACCAATCCGTCGGCTCGAGCAGGCCCATCTCAAATGTTGCGGGGGCCGACCATGGCGACGGCTGGCCATCGGCATCCCACGTGCGCACCTGCCACACAGCCTGCTGGCGCGATCGCAGGGGCACGCCGCCATAGGCGATATGCGCCGTCTGATCACTGTGAACGATACCGCTGTCCCACAGATCGACGGCGGGAGCGACCTGGCGGACGCGGATCTGCCAGGCGGTCTGGCGCGCGCCCGGCCGAGGATCGTTCAGCCACCAGGAAAACCGCGGCGCCCGCTCATCAATGCCGAGCGGGTTCACCATGTACTCACAGGTGAGGTTCGTCGGAGCTGCGGGGTAGGCGGGCGGAGTGGGTGTGGACATGGGGATGTCGATTCTCCTCGATCAAACATCTGTGCAACGCAGACAGCTTACCTGGCCTGTCCGCCGGCATAGGCGGACTTCTGCTGGCCGTAGGGACTGTTGACGGCAAAGCCCAGGCGCTCGAACTGCCGCCGCAGAGCCAGGAATCCGTCGCGCAGCAACGGCACATCGGCACTGCAACTGACGAACGTTCCGCCCAGGTCGAGGACGCGGCGGATGCCGGCTTCGTCGAAGGCGAGCGTGCCGAAATGCTTGCCGGCGGCACGGGCGTCTTTGCAGACGCGCTCCATGGCCGACCACAGCTCAGGGCTGTTGACCTGCCCCGGCCGGCCGCTGAGGACCGAGTAATCGCCCGGGCCGAAAAACAGGCCGTCCACGCCTTCGACTTCCGCGATCGCGCGCGCGTGCTCAACGGCACTGGGCGATTCGATCTGGCAGAGGACGAACGTCTGCGCGTTGGCTTGGGCGACGTACGTTGCCATATCCATCAAGCCGTACGGCATGTCGGGGTTGCCGCCGTCGAAGCCGCGCTCGCCGAGGGGTGCGAACTTCGCCCATCGGATGACTTCGCGGGCTTCTTCGCGGCTTTCGCAGCGGGGGTAGAGGATGCCGTTGGCGCCGGCTTCGAGCAGCCGGCTGAGGCGCGCGAACTCGCCCTTGGCCGGGCGCGCCATCACGTCAGCCCCGCCCACGCGCGCGGCTCGCATCAGATGGCCAGCCGATTCGAGGCTGTGCAGATGATGCTCAAAATCCAGCCAGATGCAGTGAAAGCCCAGCAGGCTGACCAGCTCCACGACCGACGGGTCGTTAAGCGTGACAGCCGTGCACATGGCCGGCTTGCCCTGGTTCCACAGTGCTTTGACTTGGCTTGGTCGCATGGTGCAGCTCCGATGCAGTGAGCAGGTGTTGCGCTGGGGATTCACGAGTCTGCGGCGGCAGCCAGCAGATCCGGCGGCAGCAGCATCAACCGCAGATCAGAGGCGCGCGCCTCTTCGCGGCAGAAGGGGGGCGAGCAGGCCCAGTACGTCACGGCAGCCCAGCCGTCGGAAAGAAACGTGCAGCCGATGTTCGTGAACTCGTATTGTTCGTCATGGATCAGATCGCGGATGCCCTTCCATGTGGCGCCGCGATCGGTGCTGATCGCCATCGTCAGGGGCGATCGCTCGCCGAAGTGGTGATGATCAGGGTCGCAGCGGCTGTGATTCCACAGCAGCAGCAGGTGATCGGTGCCGGGGATCGTGCGCAGGCAGGTGCACGATTCGGGCGCACTGAGGCTGGTGGGTTGCGGCTGGGACCACGTCAGGCCGCCGTCGGTGCTTCGGCTGAGGTAAACGCTGCCGAGCTGCGTGCGGAGGCCCATGACCAGCTCGCCATCGGGCAACTCGGCGATGCTGGCTTCCATAGCGCCGCGTTTCGGCAGGGAGATCCACTGGTCGATGCGTCGCCAGGTGTTGCCGTCGTTGTCGCTGACAAAGCAGCTGGCGCGGTTGGTCTGGGTGAGCTGGTCGCCGCTGCCGCCGTGGAAGGGGAGGATCAGCCGGCCGCTGGCAAGGCGGAGCAGGCTTGGCGCGCCGCCCTGGAGCCACTGGCCCGGGCTGCGCTGCCAGATGTCGGTCTGCCGGGTCCATGTCCGGCCGCCGTCGTCCGAGGCGTAGAGCACCATGGTCGTGCTGCGCGTGGAGTGCGCATGCAGGCAGGCCATGAGCAGCCGGCCGCTGGGCAGCAGGCACAGGGCCGGGGCCTGTACGTTGAGATCGCCGGGGGCGCGATCGATGGCGAGCTTGGCGTCATCCCATGTCCTACCGCGATCGGTCGATCGGCTGACATAGATCTGAGCCGTGCCGCCGTCGTGTCCGGCCGCGGCGCTGGGGCAGTATCGCTGCCAGGCCACGAGGCAGGATCGATCCGGCAGTTCGACAAGGGTGGCGGTGTCGTTCCTGGGCGATTGGGGACCGGCGGGGGCGATGGTGATGAAGACGGGCGTCACGGAAGCGGCCTCCAAGTGGGCACGGCAAGGGAGCTTACAGTATTACAGAATGCGATTCAATGCTCGTTTGGAGGGGTGATCGTCGCCTCAATGGGCCCGTAAAGTGCGGAAGATATAGGGGGAAATCGGGCTTTGCGAGATTTTTTTTGACAGGGGATGGAGAGTGTAATACAGTAATACACATCGGGTGTGATAGCCGCCTCGTTCTGAGCGGCATGCGAGGTACGTCCCCGGCACTGTCGCCTCGTCTTGTCCAACTGCACATCGTTTGGAGGAGTGTCATGCATATGCGAAGCCTTTTTCTGCTGTCCGCCGCGGCCCTGCTGATGAATGCGGGTGTCAGCTCTGCTGCGCCGATCGGGCCGAATCTGCTGACCAACGGGTCGTTTGAGAATGAGCTGAACGGCTGGACCCTGCACGATTCTCTGCTCGAGTACGTTCATGATTCCAGCGGCCTGCTCGGTACGCCGCCCGATGGCAACTACTACCTGTTTCTCCAACGGAACACCCCTTACAGTGGTTGGGTCAGCAGTGTGTCGCAGACGACCCAGCCGCTGGAGATCGGCCAGGAGTATCAGGTCTCCGGGTACTACAAGACCTGGAGTAACATTCCGACGCTGACCGCCACGCTGCGGGTCGGCAGTGTCGACGTGGTGACGATGCCGGTGGAGTCGACCGAGGGGCAGTGGGTGTACGTCGAGGGTACGTTCGTCGCCGCTGCGGCGACGCCGACGTTCCAGATTCGCATCACCGGCACCCAGAGCGCGACGCTGAACATCGGCATTGACGGGCTGGCCATCCACGCCGTGCCCGAGCCGGCTGGGCTTGGCATCCTGGGTGGTGGCGGGCTGATGCTGATGGCGCGGCGCCGTCGCGAGGCGTAAGCCGATGCGGGCATAGCCGCGGCCCTGTTGAACAGGAGAGCAGGTTCTTATGACACCGCGCGTGGTTCGAGGCAACAAGGTTCCGCTGTATCGCCAGTTGGCGCGGGACATGATGCAGCGCATTCGCACCGGCGATTATCGTGCGGGTGAGCCGTTGCCGTCGATTCGCGCGATCTCCGACGAGTTCAAGGTCAGTGTCAATGTGGTCCAGCGGGCCATCCGCATCCTCGAGCGGGATGGCCTGGTGCGGCCGCAGCATGGCAAGCAGGTGATGGTGACTGGCGATGAGGGCGCCAAACGGGCGGCCCTCATCTTCGGCTTGATCCATCCGTACGCTGAAGGCATGGCGTTCGGCCGTGATGTGCTGCATTATGCCGGACGCGCCTTCAGCGAACGGCACAACCTGCTGGTGACCGTCTCTTCCGACGGCCTGGCGGCACGGGAACGCGAACGGGCGGAGCATCTGCTGAACAACGGCGTATGCGGCCTGCTGGTCTGGCCGGTGGCCAACGACGACAATGCGCCGTTCTTTGCGGAGCTCAGCCGCAAGGTGCCGGTCGTCCTGGTGGACCGGCTGATTTCCGGCGCTTCGCTGCCGGCGGTGATCCATGACACGCACGCGGCGGGGCGGGATGTCTGCAGCTACTTCTTCCAGCAGTGCGGCAAGCGGCGGCTGCTGGTCGTGATGGATGACCTGGATATCTCGCCATACCACGACATGATCCGCGGCATGCGGGCCGAGGCTTTGGAGCTGGGGCGGATGGCCGACCTGACGGTGATCCAGCTTCCCGTCTCCGAGCTGGTGCGCCAGTTCAACCAGGGCGATTTCTCCAGCGTCGACCACTACGCCGCGAGCATCGAGCGGCTGGTGCGTGAAGGCGGTTACGATGCGTTGTTCTGCTACCAGGAGGAGTTCCTGGATTACGTGGTCGTGGACAACGGGCTGCTGGATCGTCTCAGCAGCCTGTCGCTGGGCGCGACGCGAAGCGTCGACATCAACATCCGATCGCGGCGATACGTCGAGGCGGCGCCGGCGATCTGGCAGATCGACCATGTGGGGGCGATCTCCGCGGCAGCCGATCGGCTGCAGGAGATTGTTCTGTCCCGACGGCGATCCAACGAGGTGGTGACTATCCCACTGGTGCGAAGGCGGCCATTCTGACGAGATCTCTCATGTCTACGAAATCATCTGTGTGGCGAAAGCAGCGTATGTGTGACGGCGGTGTGCGTGCGGCCGCCGCCCGCTCGGGCCTGAATGGCGGTTGTCGCGCCCTTACGGCATTTACGCTGGTCGAACTGCTCGTAGTGATCGGCATCATCGCGTTGCTGGTTGCGATTCTGCTGCCGGCATTGAACCGGGCGCGCGAATCGGCTCAGCGCGTGGCGTGCATGAGCAATCTGCGGCAGATCGGCATCGCGATGACAATGTACCACGTCGATTCGCGCGATCGAATGATCCCCATCTACTGGATGGGCACCAATCCGCACTACACCTGGCGGGGCAAGCTGCTGCCGTACCTGGGCAACGAGTCGATGGAGGTCTTCCGCTGCCCGAGCAAGGGCGAGCCGGGGGCGAGCGTGGCGGTCGACCTGCCGCGCGGTGTGGCGCCGCACTCGTATGGGATCAACCGGGTGCTCGATCTGCACTACATGGGGTCTGGCGAGATCAAGACGTCGTCCAACCGCCGGCTGAGCGAGGTTCGTGAGCCGGCCGCGACAATTGTGGTGGGGGATCTGGGTTGGCCGGCGAATCCGACGGCCCCGCCGGAAGAGTGGGGCCGCGATATCGGCACAGCCAGTTGGGGCTACATGCGGATGCCTTCGGATCCGCTTTACCGCAACGTAGCCGATGCGTGGAACCTGTATCCGCGTCACAGCAAGAAGGTGAACGTGCTGTTCTATGACGGGCACGTTGAAACGCGGGCCATCACCGGTGACATCGCCGAGTATCCGCCGGGCCATCCGCTGTGCATCTACGACAACAACTAGGCTTGGAGGCGCTCGACGATGTTTCGGTTTGTCGTATTGCTGGGGTGTGCTCTTGCGCTGCTGGTCCCGGTGTCGCGGTGCGCGGCGGTTGCATTCGAACAGGTGCAGCCGACGCCGCGCCAGATGCACTATGATCCGCATCGCCCGTCCTTCAGCCTTGCCGGCGTACAGACGCTGACGCTGCGCCTGCCGACGGGAATCGCACAGCATGGTCAGCGCTTTGCGCGCGAAGCCGAGCTGCTGCTGGGCGGGCTGCGCGTATCGGTGGTCGAGGATGGGACGCTTTCGGCCAACGCGCTGATGCTCAGCCGCCATGCGGCATGGAAGGGGCCGGAGATCTGGCCGACGCCCCCCGCATCGGCTGAGGGATATGCCCTGCATATCAGCCGTGACGGCATCAGCATCGTCGGCACGGACGCGCAAGGCGCGGCATCGGGTCTGAAGACGGTGCTGCAACTGCTCATCCAGGCGGCGGACGAAGCCGCACCGATTCCGGCTGGGCGGATCGTGGACTGGCCGGCGGTCAGCCAGCGGTCGATCCTGCTCAGCCTGCGCAACCTGCGCGGCACGCACGACTTGGCCTACCTGCAGCGTGTGCTCGCTGCCTGCAGCACGCTCAAATACAACAGTGTCTTCCTCGAGTTCAACTCGGCGGCGCCGGGCGATCGATACCCCTTTCCCAAGACGGTTCCCCAGCCGCTGACCGATGAGCAGCTTCGCACGATCCGTGACGCGGCTGCATATCACGGCCTGACGGTCAATCTCTACTTCCAGTTCGGTGGCCATTGCCGGTGGCTGCTGGATGAACCGGCTTACGCCGACCTGGGCAGTGCGGTCGACCAGCCGCTGAGCTGGGACAACTCCAACTGGTGTCCGCTTCAGCCGAAGCTGTGGGAAGTCGTGGGGGATGTAGTCCAGCGGCAGGTCGCGATCTTTCAGCCGCAGTGGATCCACATCGCACATGACGAGATCGGCCATGGCGAGTTCGGCTCGACGCCGCAAGCCAAGGCCTCGGGCCTCAGCCGCGAAGAGCTGATCGGCAAGAGCCTCTCGTCCGTTCGCGACATCGTCGCCAGGGCAGCGCCGCAGGCGCGGACGATCGTCTGGCATGACCTGCTCGTGCCGGATCGGTACAAGAGCCGGGCTCGCGTGGGATTTGTTGACGGCCCGCGGCTTCTGCAGCTCGTGCCGGAGAAGATGGCGGTCGCGATCTGGAAGTACGACGGCGGCGAGGAACTGGACCCGATGATCCAGTACTTCGCTGACCGCAACGGCCGCGACCTGTGGCTGGCTACCTTCCAGGCGGAGACGGCATTCAAAGTCGCGGCGTATGCAGCCAATCACAAGGACATCGGCGTGCTGTCGACGCACTGGTACGAAGCGCCCTGGTGCACGTGGAACGATCCGCGCGGCATTTCGGCTGCCGCGATGAGCGGGGTGGTTGCATCCGCGGCGGCAGCCTGGAACCCGAATTTCGACGCGGCCCGGACGATCGCCATCGATCGCGTAACGCTGTTCCGTCAGTTGGTCGAAGGCGTGCAACCCGTCAGCCGGGCGGACAGTGCCTGGGTGTGCGTGACATCGGCTGAGGCCGATGCATCGGCGCTGGAGGCCGATGCGGATCCGGTGCTTCAGACGCTTGCGCGCAGCCTGCCGCGGACGCTGGTGGCGCCCGGCGGCGTTCGATTCTACCGCTTTGCCCAGCCGCTGGCGGCTAAGGGCGCGGATATGCCCGTGCGGATCGCGGTGGATCAGCCGGTGACGGCGGTGTATTTCCTGCATGCCGCCGACCGGCCGGATGCGGCATCGGGCCTAAACTCCTGGCAGCGCGGCAGTGAGACGCCGCGTGCCGGCGAGTACCGGCTGAAGTTCCGCGACGGCCAGGTCGTCACGATCCCGCTGGAGTATCGCTGGAACATCCAGAACTGGAATGCGACCGAAGGCGCCTATGGCTGTCGCGTCGCCTGGAGCGGCACTTTGAGCGGCGGCGTCCAGGCGCAGCTCACGACGCTCGCATGGCGATCGCCCGATGGGAAGGCGCGGCATCTGGAGTCTGTCGAACTGGTGGGGGCCGCCGCGCCCCGGCCGCGCCTGTGGGGGCTGACGGTGCAGACGCCCGGCAGCCAGACGGACAGCCTGGATGCCGATGGCTTTGTCCATCGCGTCTTCGAAGATCGATTTGCCTACGCGTCGACGGACGCACTGAAGGCCGCATGGAATGGTTTCAGCGGCCGGCTGGTGCAGGTGCCCGCGGATGCAGCCAATCCATCGCATGTGCTGATCACACTGCCGGCGACCCAGCCGGGCGCCTCGCCGAACCGGCTTGACGTCGGCAAGCGAGAGATGGAGCTCGACATCGCATCCGCCAATGCGCTGTCGCTGAACATCCGCTCCAGCGCCACGGTGGACGATGCCGTGACGATGATCATCTATCTGGGAAACACGAAAACCGGCAAGGGATCGTACTTCCTGGCTTACAACATCCCTGGCGTGACGTCGGAGTGGAAGCGCATCACGCTTCCGCTGGATGGCGCTCGCACCGAGGGGACGCGGCCGACCGAGAACAGGTCACGCTTCGACACGCTGAAGGTGTCGTTCTGGCATCGCAATGCCAAGCCGGTCGACATCCGCATCAGTGATCTGGTGATCGGGCAGTATGTCGGTCCGGAGATCTACAATTCCGCGCCGCCCGTGCCCACGCGTACGTGGTTGCCGGAGGCAGGGCAATAGGCGAATCCGTCGTTGCTGGAAGGTTGAGTTTCGATGGCAGTAACGCTTTCAGATGAGCAGTACAAGCGACGGGTGGTCGGCTGCTGGCTTGGCAAGAGCATCGGTGGGACGCTGGGCATGCCGTATGAGGGGGTACGTCAGACGCTGAGCCTGACATATTACGACCCGGTCCCGACGCAAATGCTGCCCAACGACGACGTCGACGCGCAGGTGATCTATGCCGTGCTGCTGGATCGCATGGATCAGCCGCGCGTTGATCGCCATGTGCTCAGCGCTGCGTGGCAGCACATCGGCATGTCGGCCGACGAGTACGGCATCTGCAAGCGCAACCTGCGGCTTGGGCTGCTGCCGCCTGTCACCGGCAGCTATGACAATCCGTTCACGCGCGGGATGGGGGCTGCGATTCGCACGGAGATCTGGGCATGCCTTGCGCCGGGCCAGCCGGAGCTGGCTGCTGCGTATGCGTACGAGGATGCGTGCATGGATCATGATGGGGAGGGGATCCACGCAGCCGTTTTCATCGCGGCCATGCAGAGCATGGCGTTTGTCGAGCGGGATATCGACGTGATCCTGGATCGCGCGATGCAGTTCATCCCGCACGAAAGCGAGCTGCATGCAGCGCTGACGGACACGCGGCGATGGTGGGCCCAGACGGGCGACTGGGCGGCCGTGCAGCAGCGGCTGGCGGATCGCTACCTGACGGACAATTTCACGGATGTCGTGATCAATGTGAGCTACATCGTCCTCGGCTGGCTGGCCGGGAGGGGCGATTTCGGCCGGGCGATCTGCGCAGCCGTGAACGCGGGGCAGGACACCGACTGCACGGGTGCGACACTTGGCGCGCTGCTGGGCATCCTCGACCCCGATGGCATGGACGAGCGATGGCTTGCGCCGATCGGCCGCGAGCTGGTGCTCAGCGACTCGGTGCACGACATCACGCATCCGCCCACAATCGATGTGTTCGTTGATCTGCTGATGGACTTGCGTAACCGGCTTGCCGGCGCGCGGCCACAGGTCGAAGAGGTGGATCAGGAGACCGATCACCTGGCGATCGTGGCTGAGATCGGCTTTGGGAGTGGCAATTGCCTGCCGGAGATCGATGTTGCACCCTCACCGCCGGCCGCGATGCAGCCGACGACGTTTCCCGGTCACTTTGTGACCCTGCCCGTCGAGTGCTGCATGGGTGAGCTGGTTTGGGTGAGATATCGCGTCCATCTGGCACAGACGCAGTCGGTCGGACTGCTGTTCAACACGCCGGCGCCGATGCGGCTGTGGGTGGATCGGCGCGGTGTGCTCAGCCGGGACGGCGGGGCGTTTGTCCCGGCCATGCATCGCGCACCGCGAAACCAGTTTGCGACGATGACGCTCTTCGCCGGAGAGCATGAACTGCTGGCTGTCATGCGCAAGCCGCAGAGCGGCGCGCTGATCTGGTGCGTCGGGCTGTGCGATCGCAAGCCGCGCCCCGTCGACAGCGACTGGCTGATCGAGGCGTTTCCACGCGTGGGACACAGCGTTCATGGGGAGCAAGCCGCCCTTCCACGGCGCGCGACAAACGGCGCGCTGCGGCGAGCCGCCGTCGTCGATCTTGCGCAGGATGGCGCATATCTGCGCTCATGACCGGCCGTTCCGACCCTGCCGTACAGGCAGAAGCCGGATGATCCTCTGGCAGATCTATGATCTGCGCACCAGCTTGGGGATCGGCACGTATCCGTTGCCACGGGGGCAAGCCGCGCATCAAGAGTATATAATGAGTTTAACCTCAGCATGTGCTCTTTGGGCGACAGGCGGCTTGTTGAGTTTGTCGCGACGCTGTGAAAGTGCCACAAGATGAGACATTTCAGTTATTTAACTGCATCAGATGGGGCGATGCCTGTGAAAATGCTTTACAGCATATTATTCTCAGTGTATACTCTCTATCAGCATCGGAACTCCG
>CALEKX010000152.1 GCA_937904525.1 uncultured Phycisphaerales bacterium | reverse complement strand
GCCCCGGGCCGCATGGGACACAGCCTTGGCCGCATGGCGGAACGTCGCCGAGAACGGCATCTCGTCGAACGACAGGTCCGGCTGGGCGATGATGTCATCCCACATGCCGAAACGCACCATCACCTCGTTCGGCATGGCGGCGAACGGCTCAGCAACGGGTTTGAACTCGGCGATGAACGATACCGGCAGGCGATCGACCATGTCGCGGATGTGCTTCAGCGCCAGCTCGCGCTGGCCGGTCATCATGGCTGCGAACGTCAGCATGTGCTGGTTGTGGGCGGCGTAGAGATTGATCAGCCCCTTGGGCTCGCCGACGATCGCGCGATACTTCTGGTCCGCCTCGATCGCCGCGGCGTTGGAATCGATCGCCTGCTGCCATTTGCCCAGGCGGATGTCGATGTGCGTGGGCATGTGGACGTTGTGCGCCAGCCCCGGCTGGAGCTTGCGAAGGCGCTCAGCCGCGGCTTCCGCCCGCTCGGGATGGGGTGATGCCTCGACGGCGTGGACATACAGGTGATTGGCCAGCGGATGGTTGATCTCCAGCTTCAGCACGGCGTCGAGGGTGGCGATGATCTCCTCGGTTCCCGGCTGGGCTTCGCCTTCGGGCGTCCACTGGTCCCACGGACGCAGGTCCATCATCGCTTCAGCGAACCACGCCCCCACGTCCGGATCGTCGGGATGCTTCTGCCAGACCTTGCGCATGGCGTCGGCGTAGGCCTGGTCCAGGGGCGATCGGTCTTCCGGCTGGGGGTTGGCGTAGCGATGGGATAGCGTCTCGACCAGGTCGCGCTCGACGGGCGAAGCCTTGTCGAGGTTCTCGCGCGCCAGTTGCAGGTGCTTCCAGGCTGTCTCCGCAGCCGGCGGCGGTACGAGCGGGAAGTTGATGTGCGGGCCGTAGGCGTAGGCGATCCCCCAGTGCGCCATCACGCACTGCGGATCATGGCGCAACGCCTCCTCGAATGACCGGATCGCGGCTCCATGGTTGAACCCATGGAGGAAGGCGATCCCCTGGTTGACGTACCGCGCCGCCACGGGCGAGGCGGCTGTCACCTGCCTTTGGTATTCGCCCAAGCCTTCATAGAGGGGTTCGGCAGCCGAGACTGCGTCGAGGCACAAACTGATGGTCAGGACGCCCGCATGGAAGATCGTGCAGGTTCTCATGTCTGCCCATTTTATCGGACTATCACATTCTTGCCACACAATTTACGCAGATTCCCTCGCAGACCGGCCAGCCAACGCCGCCGAACCGGCGCCCCCGCCCCGCACCTCCACACGGCGCAAACCGCGCTATTTCTTGACCGTACATGTCGGCGGCCGGTAGATTTACATCCAATCGGAGGGGCCGCCAGATGTGCGTCCCGGCGTGACCCGGGATCGAAAGTGCTGTGCTTATCCGAAAAGGAACCTCGACGCCGATGTCGCGTGCCCCGTACCGCCGTGACGCGGTGACTGATTGATTACTCACCCGGTCCCTGCACCCAGTTTTTGGAGGTTTGTATGCCCCCCCCAGCCAATCCAGGATCCCGTGGCGGCCTCATCACGGCTGTCGTGATCTTTGCGATCCTGTTCGTGACCGCGACCATCTTCGCGATTTACTACGGCACGCAAGCCGCCAAAATCCAGCGCGATCTCGATGAGACCGCGGCCAGCATCCGGGACATCGTCCGCGATCCCAGCCGCAGCAGCGCCGAGCTCGAGCCGCTGATCCAGGCCCGCCAGAGCGGCAACATCCCCGGCGTGCAGCGTGACACCCCGCTGATCGAGGTCGCCCTCGCCCAGCGCAACGCGCTGGCTCGCACCATCGCCGGCCCGCAGGCCGACGCCGCGACCGTCCAGACGGCTGTCACCACAACGCTCGAGCGCGTGGCTCAGCAGACGCAGATCACGCTCCCCAGCACGAATGACAATCTCCTGGGCGCCATCACCGCCCTGGGCAGCGCCGTCGACACCACGCGCCGCCAGCTCGCCACCACGCAGGCCGATCTGGAGAACGTCCGCAAGCAGTTGACCGAAGCTGCCGCTGCCAACGAGGCTGAGATCGCCCGCATGCAGCAGCAGATCACCCAGATCCGTGAGGACGCCCGCAAGCAGGTCGCCGAAGCCACGGCGGCTGCCCAGTCCTCCCGCCAGACGATCCAGACCGTCGAGCAGGCCCGCGAAGACGAACGTGCCCGCGCTCAGCAGGCCGTTGATCAGCTCAACGTCCAGCTCGCCCAGGCGCGCCAGGAAGGCCAGGCGCTGCGTGAGCAGCTCGAAGCCGTCCAGCGCAAGCTCGCCAGCTACCGCGTTGACGTCAATGAGCCCCTGCTCCGCCAGGCCGACGGCGAGATCATCAGCATCGCCGGCAGCGAGACCGTCTACATCAACCTCGGCTCGGGCGATCAGATCGTCCCCGGCCTGACGTTTGAGGTGTACGACAAGGCTGAGGGCATGCCCCGCAGCACGGCGACGACGCCCTCCGGCGATCCGATGCTGCCGGAAGGCAAGGCTTCGATCGAGGTGGTCCGCGTCGGCGGCACCAGCAGCGAGGCCCGCATCATCCGCAAGGCCAACGGCACGATCCTCCAGCAGGGCGACATCATCGCCAACCTGGTCTACGACCGGAACACCCGCTATCGCTTCATGGTCTATGGCCGGTTTGACCTGGACAACAATGGCGTGCCCACCTCCACCGACGCCGAGGTCATCAAGCGGCTGATCACTCAGTGGGGTGGCCAGCTCGTCAACGACGTGACGGTCAACACCGACTTCATCGTCCTCGGCGCCGAGCCGCAGCTCCCCGAGTTCGACCAGCAGGCCCTGCAGGACCCGCTCAACTTCGCCGAGCTCGAACGGGCTCAGCGTGAGCTGGACGAATACCTCGACGTCGCCCAGCGGGCTCGCGAGCTGAGCATCCCGATCCTGAATCAGAACCGATTCCTGTACTTCATCGGTTACTTCGATCAGGCTCGCCGCTAAGCCGCGGGTTCAGCGAAGCCGGTACCACAGACGAACACGGATGAACACAAGTTGTTCATCCGTGTTTTTCTTTGCGCAAGCGAAGGTCCCAAGGGAACGAAGTCGCGGTCCTGTAGGGGCGCATGGCAATGCACCCCGCGCCCGAACAAGCCATCC
>CALEKX010000151.1 GCA_937904525.1 uncultured Phycisphaerales bacterium | reverse complement strand
CGATCACATCCGCCCCCGCTTCAGCCAGGCCGACGGCGATGGCTGCGCCGATGCCGCGGCTCGAGCCGGTCACCAGGGCTGTTTTGCCTTCCAGCGAAAAGCGCTTCTGCAACATCACGACAACCTCACTTCCGTATCGACAACCGTCCCGTCCGCCCGCGCCGGCAGGTCAAATGTGGCTTGCGCGCCATCGCACTCCAGCCTGTAGCTGCCATGAAATCCGCGGAAGCGCGCGATGCCTTGACTATCCGTCGTCAGGGCAAGGCGCGTGCGCCATTCGCCATTGAGCAACTGATCCAACGCCTCGTAGGCGGGCTTGGGATTGAGATTCGCATCGAGCAGCCCGGAATCGACGCTGTCTTCGCCGGGGGCTGCGCCGCCGTCGGGCACGTTCCACCAGGTGATGGCGTGGACGGCCGGATGGCTGAACCACAGGCGATAGAAATCGCGCGCCACCGCCGCCTGCAACTGACGTCCTTCGGGATGGCTCTTGGGCGACGTGAGCGTGATCTCGCTGATATGCAGCGGGCGCTTGAAGGCTGCGAAACAGTCGAGCACCTCGAGCATCTGGCTGGGCGTGTAAAGCTCGCCGGCGCCGACCTTGATGATGTCTTCATCGCGGAACAGGTGCAGTTGCAGACCGATGCCGTCGATCTTCGCGCCATCGTTGATGAGACGATCGATGAGCTGGTAATAGGCTTCCCGATCGCGCGCCCACAGGCTGCTGACCTCGTTGATCATCAGGTGGGCGGATTTCGGCAGATATTTCTCAGCCCATTTGAAGCCGAGGCGCGCATAGTCCGGCGGCATGGGGTGGCTGAGCCCCTTTTCGAGGCGGGCCGGCGACATGAGCACTTCGTTGACCACGTCCCACCGCGGGACGGCGTCGCCGTAGCGCTCGGCGATCTGCGCGATCCGCCGCTCCCAGACAGAGCCTTCGATGCTGGCTTCATTGGTCAGCCAGTCGGGCGTCGACCATCGCTTGAAATCCCACACCAGTGGATGGCCGTTGATGTTCAAGCCGTTGCGGCGAGCGAACTCGATGGAGACATCCACGGGCGGCCTGCGGCGGATGAAGGGGCTGGATTTGTCGAAGCGAAGCTGCCCCGGCAGAGGTTCGAGATCGCGCCAGTAGAGCGCGATCGTGCCGGCGTTGAACAGGCGCGTGTACGCCTGCTCGTAGCGGCGGACCTGCTCGCCCTGGTAGGCATCGATCATGAACAGATTCGCGCCGAACAGAAAGCTGGAGGCGATCTGCTCAACCTGCACCGGCTGTCCCGCCAGCGGCTTGCCGTTGCGGTCAAGGACGCGCACGACGGCATCGCCCTTGCGATGCTTTTCGATGCCTGCCTCGATGCGCGGGCGGGCTTCTTCCCATTGCTTGAGATAGGTGTCGGTGATCACGGTTCAGATGCCTCCAACGATTGGGTACCAGTCGGGTCGGTAGGAATCGGCATGGAAACGGGCGTAGTAGTCGCCCTTCTCTTCGAAAAGTTTCTCGTAACGGCGCATCTTTTCTTCATCCAGACTGACGCCCAGGCCCGGGCCGGTCGGCACCTGGATCGCGCCGTCGATGTACTGGAACTTACCGCCTTCGATGATGTCGTCGGTGAGGTAGTGGTAATGCGCGTCACCGGCGAATGTCATTTCGGGGATCGTGCTGGCGGTGTGGAGCATGGCTGCCAGCTCGACGCCGAACTCGGCGCCGCTGTGCATGGCAACGCCGAGGTTGAATGTGCGGCAGACGGCAGCCAGATCCTTCACGCCGCGCGGGCCTTCCCAGTAGTGAATGTCGGTCAGGACGATGTCGACCGCACCCATCTTGACGGCTGGGGCGAGATCGTCGAAGCGGGCGGGATACATGTTGGTGGCGATGGGGATGCGCACCTGCTGGCGCACAGCCGCGTTGCCGTTGAGGCCCCAGCTTGGATCCTCGAAATACTCGATGCCCAGCGGCTCGAGACGCCGGCCGATGCGCACCGCCGTCGGTACGGACCAAACGCCGTTGGGGTCGATCCGCAGGCCGAACTTCGGTCCAAGCCGATCGCGGCACAGCTCCAGGACGCGGGCTTCCTCGTCCGGGTCCATGACGCCGGCTTTGAGTTTCATGGCCTTCACGCCGAGTGTTTCATGCAGTTCGACGCACCAGTCGGCCATATCCTCAGCCGTCTGGTCATGCCCCCCGCCTGGACGGTCGTACCGCCAGAACAGATACGCGATGAACGGGATCCGATCCCGCACGCGGCCACCCAGCAGATCCGAGAGCGGCCGGTTCAGCACCTTGCCCTGAATGTCGAGGCAGGCCATCTCGATGGCTGCGTACAGGCGGGCATTGCTCAGGTAATAGATGCTGCGCAGGACCTTGAGTTTAAGGACCTCCAGATGGAACGGATCCAGGCCGACGATCCGCGGCTTGAGCTTCATCAGCGCCGCCCGCTGATCGCCGCCGCCCACTTCGCCCAAGCCGACGATGCCCTCGTCTGTGATCAACTCGAGGATCGTGCGGAGGAAGTAGCCGGGATGAACGCCGGTGTTGTGGCGGAGCTGGTAGGTCAGCGGAATCGCAACCGTCCGCACTCTCATGTCAACGATCTTCACGGCAACTCCTGTGTGCCCGGCAAGGCGCGCTCACATCGCTCGACGCAGGCGCGCAACTGCCGGGCGATCTGAAAACAGTTGGATGCGTTCAGCTCATGCGGCATGCCGATGAGCGTCAAAGCCGCCCATGCACGATGCTGATGGTGGATGACGGCGGAGACGGTGTGGATGTGCGGCTGATAGCTGCCCCAGTCGGCGCACCAGCCGCGCTTGCGACAGTCGCGGATGCGCTGATGAACGTCCTCGGGCGTCTGGCGCGCCCAGACCGCCGGCGGCGCCGACGCGATGATCCGCTCAACGACAGTCGTATCGAGCGCGCTCAGCAGCGCCGCACCGGAGGAGCCATACGCCAGGTGAAAGCGTGCGCCCGTCCGCCCGCTGAGCGTGAACGGCTGATTGGAGTCGACGCGGTGAATGGTGATCGCGTCGTCCCCCGCACGCACGGAGAGCTTGGCTGACAGGCCGACGTCGGCCACGAGGCGCGTCAGCGCCGGACGGATGGCGTCAAGCAGCAGCCGATGCGTCTCAAACGGCTTGAACAGCGACAGCAGGCCGAAGGACAGCTCATACCCCGCCCCGTCAGGTCGCTGGCGGACCCAGTCGGCATCCAGGAACGTGCGGACGATGCGGTAGCAGGTCGTCTTGGGGATGCGCAGCGACGAGCTGAGGTCGGTGACCGATACTCCGCCGCTGCCGTCGGCGATGGCATTGATCACGCTGATCGCCCGCTCCAACGCTGGGATGATGTCTTTGTCACCCATCGGCGGCGTTCCAAATGCGGCACACCCAGTGCCGATTACGGGAACGCATCATACCGCCAGGTCCGCCCTCGCCCAGCCCGGATCGGTCCAAATGGGGAAATGTGCCTGGCCACCCTCCCGGAGGCCGACCGCAACTTTTTATCTTCCGCCAAACCACCCAACCGTCGTCGCCGTACCATGCTTGACAGCCGCGAGCGCGCCCTTATAGTTCAACGCTATCCCCTTTGGGGTATGGTGTAACGGTAGCACGACAGACTCTGGATCTGTTTGTCTAGGTTCGAATCCTAGTACCCCAGCTTCTCGGCCACCCGATCGGGTGGCCGTTTTCGTATCATCAGACCGGATCAACAGATACGAGAACTCCAATGGGAACCGCGATGCACAACATGGCGAGCGTGACGGACCAGCCGGGGTCGGTGACGGCGAAGCTGCGGATCTTTGCAGCCGACATCAAGCTCAGCCACAGCGTCTTCGCCCTGCCGTTTGCGCTGCTGGCGACGTTCCTGGCTGCCGGCGGCTGGCCGCATTGGGGGATTCTGGGGCTGATCCTCGTGTGCATGGTGACGGCGCGGACGGTGGCGATGGCTGCCAACCGCCTGCTGGATGCGCGCCTGGATGCGACGAATCCGCGAACCGCCGGCCGGGCGATCCCCAGCGGGCGGCTGAGCGTGCGATTCGTCGCCGGCGGGCTGGTGATCTGCGCGATCGCCTTCATCGCCGCGACGGCGGGATTCTGGTTTGCCTACGACAACCCCTTGCCGCTGATCTTTTCGCTGCCGGTGCTGGCGTTCATCAGCGCCTATCCGCTGCTGAAGCGGTTTACGCGCCTATGCCACTACTATCTGGGCGCGGCATTGGCGTTGGCGCCAGGGTGTGCGTGGGTGGCGGTGGCGGGACGGGTGGAGATCGAGGCGTTCCTGATCGCGGCTGCCGTGCTGCTGTGGACAGCCGGGTTTGACATCATCTATGCCTGCCAGGACTACGACAACGACGTCGCCAGCGGCTTGTTCTCCGTGCCGGCGAAGATCGGCATCGGCCCGGCGCTGTGGGTCAGCCGCCTGACGCATGTGGCGTGCGTCGCGATGCTCGTATGGTTGGGGCTGGTCGAACCGCAGCTGGGTGTGCTCTACTGGATCGGCGTAGCCATCGCAGCCGCCCTGCTGACCGTCGAACAAAGCCTGGTGCGCGCCAATGATCTGTCAAAGGTGAACCTTGCGTTTTTCACGATGAACGGCGTGATCAGCCTCGTGCTGGGAACGCTGGGGATCGTGGATGTGCTGCTGGGATAGCCCCCTCGGTTTGACAGTGCTTCCGTGCACTTCTAACATGAAACGACGCAACTGATTTTGACCAGGAGAGAACGTAATGGCAGGCGAGAATACGCTGGAATTCACAGACGACAACTTCGAGCAGGAGGTGCTCAATAGCGATCAGCCAGTGCTGGTGGATTTCTGGGCTGAGTGGTGCATGCCCTGCCGAATGCTCGCCCCGACGATCGAGAAGCTCGCCAAGGACTACGCCGGCAAGGTGAAGGTGGGCAAGCTGGATACCGATGCCAATCGCGACGTGTCGATCAAGTACGGGATCAGCGCGATCCCGACGGTGATCCTGTTCAAGAATGGCGAGGTCACGCAGAAATTCGTCGGCCTTCGCAACGAGAAGGATTTCAAGGAAGCGATCGACGCGATCCTCTGATCGGCGAACGCATCTTCTGTGAAAAAGAAACCGGCAGGTCGCCTTCGGGCGGCCTGCCGATGTTTTTGGGCAATGGCTGATTTCGCAGGATCGCGGGCTTAGTCCGCGCTCTCAGAGGATTTGTCCTTCTTCTCCTTCTGGGCTTCGCGGGCAGCCTGCTTCTGCTGTTCGCGGCGCTCGGCTTCCTTGGCCTTGCGGGCAGCTTCGGCTTCCTTCTCGATCTGGTCGAGCTCCGCCCGCTGCTCATCGGTGAGGACGGCGAGCATCTGCTGGCGCTCTTCTTCCTGGAGGGCCTTGATCTTCTCGAGGTAGACAGCGTGGATCTCCTGGAGCTTGTCGCGCTGCTCGTCCGTGAGGCTCTCGAGCTTGTTGTACGGCGCGATCAGTCGTGCCTTGCGAGTCTTCTCCTGTTTCTGCGCTTTGTCGGCTTCTGAGTGATGATGGGCCTCTTCCGAGAGCGAGTAGCTCGACAGGCACAATGCGACCGCAAGCGCGCCCACAACCCATTTGGCACACCGCATAAACAGTCTCCTTCCTAGGAACAAGACATGACGACAGCCGCCGCCGGCTGTTCGCAATCAGCATACATTGGGAATGGCAGAATGTTGAGAGGTTTGAGGGATTTTGGATTTTAGGTTTCGGATTTGGATCGGTCTGGCTGCCCTCTGCCTACCGCCAACTCATCCCTGCAGACTGCCGACCGCAGGCTGTTAAGCTGCCTGCTCGCGTGCTGCCAGCTATCCTCACGCCTGCTCGAACAGCGGATTGTTGATCTTCAGGTTCAGCGTGGGCGTGGATGCACCGGAGTCAGCCGGTTCGTCGGCTGGGGCCTGGGCGTCCTGGGGCGCGACGTCGGGACGGTACAGCCGGCCGTTGAAGGCCTTCATGTACTCCGTCCAGTTCCCCTCGGCTGGGACCTTGTCGCCGCGGCAGGCCTCCAGCGACATCATCATCTTCGCATCAAGGTTTTCGATCATGTGAACGGCGATGGCTTCGGGCGTACAGGGCGATCGCGCGCTGCCGAAGTCGAGCGACGTTTCGCCATGATGCGAAAGGACGATGTGCTGCAGGACATCGATGAGGTTTTGCGGGATCGGCTCGCCGAGGGCCTGCTCGGCATCCCTGGCTTTCTGCTCGATCCACATGGCGCCTTTGACGACGTGCCCGATCAGCCGGCCGCCGTCGCTGTAATCGAAGGCGACCTGGCAGGTCAGCTCCCATGTCTTGGCCAGGTCATGCAGGAAGATGCCAGCCAGCACCAGGTCGCGATTGAGCTTCGGGTAGAACCCGACAATCGCATCAGCCACCTTCATGGCGCTGAGCGTATGCTCGAGCAGGCCGCCGATGTAGGCGTGATGGAAGCTCATGGCAGCCGGGCTGCGGCGCAGGTCCGCCATCAGCTTCTGGTCATCGAGGAACGCCTGGATGATCGCATTGACGTGCCGGTTCTGGATCGACTGGCACAGCTCTGTGATCTCGCGGAACATCTCATTGATGTTGCGCTGGGTATGGGGCAGCAGGTCGGCTGGATCGTAAGTGCCCTCGCGCGCGGGCCACATCTGCTCGATGATCAGCTGGAGGTTGTTCTGGTAGTTCTCGACGCGGCCGCGGATCCGGAGGAAACCGGCCTCGGGGATGGCGTTAAAGATCTCGCGCGTGGCGTTCCACATGCGGGCCGTCACCTGCGCGGTGCAGTCGCCGACAAAGGCTTTGATGAAGAACTTGCCGGTGGACGTGGCGGATAATTGCTTGCCGGTGATGACGTAAACGTCTTCAACGATGTCGCCGGGAGCGCAGTCCTTGAGATACAGTCGGCCCATGGGGCTGGTTGTACGTCAACGAAGGGGCTGCGGCAAGCGGGATCTGGCGGCGGCGGATCGCAATATAAACGGCATGACCGTCAAGAACCTTACAAACCATCCGTCATCCCGTGGGTCTTGCATCGCGGATATGCGGCTATGAAACGCTCGCCAAATCGGGGGTGGCGACGTTACCATACGCGAGCGTAGTTGCGCAGATTACTCAGGTTCTCTAATTGCACGGAGTGGTTTCATGCATTGTTCCCGTTGCGGGATCGTGTTGGCGATGATGCTCGCTGTCTGCTCGGCCCTGCCGGTGCTGGCGCAGGAACCGGCCTCGCCGCTGAGCAACAAGGTGCTGGTGGTCTATCTCAAGAGCGACCCGAAAGCCGGAGCGGTCCTGGAGCAGGTCAGCGTGCAGGCCCTTGGCGATCGGTATTTCCTGGTGGGAGCCGGGGTTGATCTGGGGGACCCGACGCGCGCCGGCCTGGTCCAATGGATCCCCGTGGACGACATCGGCCGGATTCACCAGTTCAACGACGTGGACGAGCTTCGCGCCCGAACGCGAGCCCAATGACCGTCTTTCTCCCCCACCGACAGAACGATCAGCCGCCGAGCAGTTCCTCGGATTCGATGATCTTTTTGGCAAGATCCACGAGACTCATGCGGCGTTTCTGGGACTCGTGCTGAAGGCGTCGATGGGCTTCGGCTTCGCTGAGGTTCAGCCGCTTCATGAGGATGCCTTTGGCGCGCTCGGTGAGCTTTCGCAGCTCCAGTGTGCGAGAAAGGGCCTCCTTCTCCGCCAGGAGCTGGCGGCTCTCCTCGAATCGCCGCACGGCGACCTCGATCTGCGCCGCCAGACTTTCCTGCGTTACCGGCTTTACCAGATAGCCAAAGACGCCGACGTCGCCGGCGCGCCGGATCAGTTGCGGATCGCTGTACGCGCTGACGATGATCATCGGAACGCGGCGCTGCGCCAGCAGCTCCTCGGCCAGTTCCAGACCATCGCCCTCGCAGAGCTTGATGTCCATCAGCACCAGGTCAGGCTGGTGACGTTGGAACAGATCGCGCGCTTCGCTGGACCGCGTGGCGCGGCCGACCAGTTGATGGCCCAACCGCTGCACCTGGGATTCAAGGCCCATTCCGACGAGCGTGTCGTCTTCAACTATCAGCACCCGCAGTGCCGACGACGCAGCACCCGTATCTTCCGCCATGGGGGCACGATTCCTTCCGTAACATCTCGAACACCCCGCTTCGCCCTATACGATAAGGTGGATTCGGCAATTCGCCAAAGGATCTGACAAACTTTCCGGCTAACCGGACTCCGGCCGGGTGGCGTGCTCGTCCAACGAGAACCGAACAGTTGCCGTCATCCCGCCATTGGCATTGGGCTCGAGCTGGAACCAGCCGCCCAGTTCGCGCTCGACCAGGCCCCGAACCAGGCCCAGGCCAACGCCGCTGCTCCGCTTGCCCGCATCGCCGATCTCGGCAGGATCGGCGCCCTGACCGCTGCTCTGTCCGCGCCCGCGGTCGGCCACCTGGATGACCACATCCTCCCCTTCCAGGGAGCAGCGCACCGCCACGCGACCATCCGGCTGGGTCCCGTGAACGATCGCGTTGTGCATCAGCTCGTGCAGAACCATCGCCAGCGCAACGCCCCGATCGGAGCTCAGCCAAAGGTCCTCGCGACAGACGTCCGTTTCCGTCTGCACGCCCGGCGGCAGCACCACCGACAGCGACGAGATCGTCGTGCGGATGACGTCATTGACGTTCAGCCGCTCGGCGGTTGCCGAAAACAGCTCGTGCGCGCGGGCCATCACGCCAATGCGCGTGATCGCGCGATCCAGCCATTGCCGCGCGTCCGGCGGCAGCAACGGCTGATTGATCGACAGCAGCGAAACGATCCCAGCCAGGCTGTTTTTCACGCGATGATGCAGCTCGCGCAGCAGCATCGTCTTGGTCTGAGCGTCGGCCTTGGCCTGCTCGTGCAGGCGGATCGCCTCGATGGCGGCGGCGGCGCGATCGGCGAGATAGACGGCCGTCTGCCGCAGTTCGTCCGAGAACGGCCCGGGCTGATGGCGGATCAGCGAGATCAGCCCGAACGGCTCGTTGCCGCTGGCGATCAGCGGCACAAACATCACGGCGCCGACGTTGAGCAGGGTCTTCAGCCGCGGATCGAGATCGGTCGTTTTCGCAGCGTCCTCGATCGTCACGATCTGCCGCTTCCGCAGCGCCTCACCGGGACGCGTTTGGCCAATGTTGAACGTCCGCCCCCGGATGCTGCGTGTTGACGGCACCGTCGTCGACGCGATGACCCGAACCTCTTCGGCGTCCTCCCGCAGCGCGATCGTCATGATGTCCACCCCAAGCACGGCTGGGCCGCGCTCGGTCATGCGCTGCAGAGCCTCATCCAGCGGCAGGCGCTCATAGAGGTTACTGCTGAGCTCCAGCAGCAGATCGCGATGCGCCTGCACCCGGCGCTCCTGCTGCAGCGCCGCTTCCATTCGCTGGTACAGCTCGTTGTTGTGGATGATGACCGCAGCCTGCGAAGCCCACAGTTCCGCCAGGCGCACGGTGTCGACGCTGAGCACGCGGGGTCTGTCGTCCGCCACGACCAGCGCACCGATGATGCGGTTGTGCGCCCGCATCGGCACGGCCAGCATGCAGCGAATTTTCAGCGGGCGGGTATGGCGACGATCGACGTCGACGCGCGGATCCTCTACATCGCTCGTCCAGATGGTGCGCCCCTCAGCGACACACCTGCGCATCAGACGCAGGTCGTCCAGGCTCCATCTGCGGCCGACAAACATGCTCGCCGACCCGCTGGCAGCCACCATGCAGAGTCTCCGCTCCGAACTCAGCAGGTTGATGCTCGCCATCGACATGCCCAGCAGGTGAGTGGCGGTGTCGGTCACCTGCTGAAGCACCTTCGGCCCCTGGCCGAGCTGGCTGCTGATCGCCGTCGACACCTCGTGCAGCGATTCCACCGCCCGCAGATAATGGCGAACCTGCACGTACGTCCGTCGGCGCAGCATCGCCAACACGACCAGCATCGCCAGAATCAGCAGCAGGCCCGTCACGCCGCTCCAGAACGGCCACGACGGCCTGGTGTGATCCCGATGCCAGTGATAGCCGACATGCGCCGCCAGCGTGCACATCACCCCCAGCGCCAGCACCAGCCACACGACGTCGCGCCAGCTCGAATACGCCGCTCGCAGACGAAGCTGCGGCTCGCTGACAGAGGTTTCTGGCGGTCGGGACATGGTCAGATCGGAATCATGTTGCCGCTGATCGACACGCGTTGGCAGGCATCTGCCGGTCACTCGCCCGTTTGGGGAAAGGTGACCTCCAGCCAGACGCAGTCGCTGAGCGTTCGGATCATGGGATTGTTCATCTTCGCCGGCAGGAGCACCGTCTGCCCGCGGGTTACACTCACCGGCTCGGCGATGCCGTCCACGGTGAGCTGCGCGCTGCCCTCCAGCATCATCCAGATGACCGGCTGATCGTACGGAATCTTCTCATGCAGCCCCTCGGTCATGCGGACCTTCTCGATGCGGAAGAAGGGGCAATCGACCAGCCGCGTGACGGTGGTGAAGTAGCTGGCGACATGGCTGCGCTTCTGCGGGGGCGGAGGCGGCGCGTCGAAGTCGATGCATTCCAGCGCTTCGGCGATGTGCAGCTTGCGCGGCTTGCCGTTCTCCAGCCGGCCGAAGTCGTAGACGCGGAAGGTCGTATCGCTGGGCGTCTGCACCTCGGCCACGAGGATGCCGGCTCCCAGCGCATGGACCGTTCCCGACGGCAGGAAGTGGCAGTCCCCTTCCTTCACGGGGATCGCGCAGATCAGGTCCTCGACCGTGTTGTCGGCGATGGCTTTCTCGAACTGCTGGCGCGTTACGCCGGGGCGAACGCCTTTGAGGATGCGCGCAGCCGGCTCGTGCTGGATGACGTACCAGGCTTCGGTCTTGAGGTGCGCGCCGGGATGGGTATCGGCGTAAGCCTTGGGCGGATGCACCTGGACGCTGAGATCCTCCCGGGCATCGAGAAACTTGATGAGGATGGGGAACTGCCGACCCTCGACCAGCGGCACATCGCCATGCAGGTCGCGGCCGTACTGTTCAACCAGCTCGTGGACCGTCCGCCCGGCCAGCGGGCCGTTGGCGACGGTGGCG
Source organism: uncultured Phycisphaerales bacterium (assembly GCA_937904525.1). Lineage (GTDB taxonomy): Bacteria > Planctomycetota > Phycisphaerae > Tepidisphaerales > Tepidisphaeraceae > CALEKX01. The sequence continues at coordinate 41,090 of CALEKX010000151.1, read as the reverse complement.
CTGGTCCAGGCGCCCTCCTCCACGACGCCGGGCGGGAAGTCATACAGTTCCCAGCTTTCGCCGATCTGCTTGCCGGCAGGCAAGGTCTTGCCAAGGACGGTTTCGAGCTTGCGGCCGCCCCAGATCTTCTCGACGTAGCGGGGCTCGAATGTCAGGGGATACAGAGACATGTCCAAGACTGTATTCAACGCGGGCGGCGAACGCTACGGCTCGGGGTTGGATCGGATGCCACTGGTGATGCACCCCGATCGCGCGTAACATCGCCGATCCCGTGGACCAGTTACCTTTGGATCAGGAATCTTTTCCCCCGACTCAGCGGCAACGACCATCGGCTGCACAGCGGACGTATGTCGGGATGCTGATCGTCAGCGGCCTGCAGCTTTTCGCAGCCGGGGGCGTGATCGTGTACACGCTGTCGGACGAGAATCCGACGGCGCGCAATATCGTTGTCGGCTTGGAGTTTGGCCTGGGGATGGCGTTTGCGCTACTGGCGTTTGTCGGCCGGCGGCGGCCGCTGGGGGCATGCCTGACGGGGCTGGCGCTATTCTTCGCATCGCAGATCGCGATGGTGTTTTGGGTGCCCGGGACGGTGATGCGCGGGTTCATCATCAAGCTCGTCACACTGGTGATGCTGATGCGCATGGTCCTGACGTCGCTGGAAGAGCGATCAAGGCCATGACCCCGTGCCGGCGACCGCGGCTGGATGGGAGTTCAGTTCAGCGGCGGGCGTTGATGAGGGTGGCGTAGGACTCCGCCACGTAGGCAGACGGCTCGATCTGCAGGTGGTGGCAGAGATTCTCCAACTTGCGGCGGCCTTCGGCGTCGTTGATGCCTTCGAAAAGGACGACCTGCAGCCCGATGAACCGGCCGACGCCTTCCACGTCATCCAGATGGATGCGGACGTTTTCCCACACATACGGCTCGCGCGCCTTGCGCACCTCAGCCAGGATGCCAACGCTGCGATGCAGGGCCTCCTTCAGCATCTGCGGCTCGCGGATGACCGTCACCAGGTAAGTACAGGGGGCGATGCCGGGTGTGTCTTCCCGTTCGTACCAGATGAGCTGCCCTTCTTCGTGGGAATCAGTCTGGCGCAGCTTGAGGCGGCCATTGCGTGAGTGGAAATAGGTGTCGTGATGGCGGAGCGTCCCGCCAAACTCCGCCCCCAGCGATTCGACAATGCGCGCAGCCCGCTCCAGGTCGGGATAGCGCGCCTTCAGTTCCATGTTGCGACGCATCATGCCTAATTTGCTGTCAAGCCCGCGAGGTCTTGTACACCACCGGCGCGACAAAGGCCAGCCGACGGGCGCGCCCGGCAGCCGTGCGGCGGGATAATGGGCCTTTGGCAGGGTCTATTCTCCCCGGCGACACCCCCTACGCCTGCGATGGGCTCAGCCGTGCGACGATGAACGAGCGGATCGCCAGGATCAGGAAGATCAGCATCAGCACACAACTGACCGCCAGCGAGATCGTCTTGGCTGGCCGCGCCGGCTCGATCGTGCCAGCCATCCAGCGGATCAGCTCGATCACGCCGCTGATCGATCCCAGCACCCCCAGCAGCGCCACCGCCGAGGCCGCATGCATCGCATGTTTGCGCGCCGCCGGGCGTGTAGCAATCCAGCCAAGCACAACAAAGACGATTCCGATAAACGCGGGAATCAGCGCTGTCACACTGGCGAAGGAGACGTACACATAACCACAGACGCCTACGATGATCAGCGCCAGCCCCAATCCGATGCTCAGCCGTGGCAAGGGTTCCTCCCGGTTGATGTTGCACTTGTCGCGGCAAGGCGTGCCACTGCACGTGCCTGCCCGATCACAGTTTAGGCGCAATCGAGCGTTTGTCACCCGCCCGGCGCCGGGCCGGGATTTGTTCAAAGGCTGCTTCACCCACGCCGTCGCGTTTCCGATAGACTTGGCGGAGGGGCTGCCGCCCGAACTGCGGCGGCGATGCCGGCACTGCGTGGCATTGCCGAAGCCGTTTTTGTACGCAGGATTACGACATGACCAGCCCCCTCCCATGCCCGATGTTCGAGGCCCTGGAACCTCGGCGGATGCTGTCCATCTCCGCCAACGACCCGGGCATGCGCGATGCGGGTATGTACGGCCTGGGTCGGATCGGCGCGTTTGAGGCGTGGGAAGGCACCACCGGCTCGCCCACCGTCGTCGTGGCCGACATCGACAGCGGCGCGGATTTCGCCCATCCCGATCTCTACCTCAACATCTGGATCAACCAGGGCGAGGTGCCCTTCCCCATCGGTACGCCCGGGGGCATCGTCGAGGCGCCGGGATATCAGGACGGCATCCTGACGTTCCATGATCTGAACTACCGCCTGCCCAACAATTCGCTGGCCAATTCGGCGTTCGTCAGCGATCTCAACGGCAATGGCTACATCGACGGCGAAGATCTCATCTTCGACGGCCGCTGGAGCGACGGCATCGACTCCGACGGTAATGGGTATGTCGATGACATTGTCGGCTGGGACTTTGCCAATCACGACAACGACCCCTACGACTACGACGGCCACGGCACGCACACGGCTGGGACGATCGGCGCCATCGGCAACAATGCCGTCGGCGTCAGTGGCGTCGCGTGGACGGTGCAGATCATGCTGCTGAAGATCTTCGCCGACACCGGCGGCGGCGCCACCGATGCGGTCATCGCCGAGGCGATCCGCTACGCAGCCGACAACGGCGCGCGCATCTCCAACAACAGCTACGGCGGCGCGTTCGGCCGAACAGGCGATCGCATCTACAACGCCATCGCATACGCGGCGTCGAAGGATCACCTGTTCATCGCAGCCGCCGGCAATGAGGGGATCGACAACGACACCGCCTCCAACCGCAGCTATCCAGCCAGCTATCCGCTGGCCAACATCATCAGCGTCGCGGCGACGGACAGCGGCGACCGGCTGGCCGCCTTTTCCAACTATGGGGCCACGTCAGTCGACATCGCCGCACCGGGCGTGGGCATCCTGAGCACCGTGCCGCGTGGCGGATATGCGCGTTTCAGCGGAACGAGCATGGCAGCGCCGCACGTCACCGGCGCAGCCGCCCTGCTGCTGGCACGCGATCCGTCGCTGTCGGCAGCCGAGCTGAAAAAGCGCCTGCTGGACAATGCCGACCATGTCGCCGGCCTGAGCGGCAAGGTCGCCACCGGCGGACGCCTGAACGTCGGGCGGGCCATGCAGAGCCTCGGGGGCGTGGCCAGCACGTCGACCTTCTCGATCGGCTCGACGCTGACGGAAGAAGGTGTGCGGGCGCTGGCGGCGATGGGCTACAAGCGCGTCGATGATCCACTCAGCCAGCCGCTGCCGTTCTCCACCACGCGCGTGTCGGATCTGCTGGAGGAGGATGAGGGGGATCTGCTGGTGAGCAAGCGGGAGTGGTGGAGCTAGGCGCGAAGGGACGAGAAGGCTGAGAGACAAAGAGACGACGTGAGGCACTCGCGATAGCGAGTGCTTTTTTTGCTCAGTTCGCTCTAGCGTCCTGCTCGATTCCTCGGTCGAGGAGCGAATGGCCACCCAGTGGTTCCATCACCCGGACTGGACCGGCGAGGAAACCCTTCAGGCATTCTATCAGGGCGTTGACATCGGTCTCATCCGGCTCGACACGCCGGTGACGTCCATCACGCCGGCTGAACTCTATCAGCCAAGCGATGGATCGGAAGTGGGCCGGTTCGTCTACATGGTGGGCTACGGGAACACGGGCACGGGACTGACCGGCTATGAACCCGACACCATCGGCTACAAGCGCGCCGGGTCGAACATGATCGACTACACCGGCAACTTCTTCCTGAATCCGGTCCCCGATTACCCCTACGACGTCAGCGAAAATCTGATGTGGGTCGACTTCGACAGCATCGATGGAGACCAGATCGACATCTATGGGGGCGATCCCACGCCGATGGATCTGGAAGGCATCATCGCACCGGGCGACAGCGGCGGCGGCACGTTCATCGAGGTGGATGGGGTGTGGAAGCTGGCTGGCATCCACTCCTTCGTCCTGAGCGTGGGCCTGGGCAACCAACCCGATTCCAACTATGGCGACCTCGCCGCCATGGTGCGCGTGTCGCAGTACGTGGACTGGATCTCGATGTACGTGCCCGAGCCGGGCACGGCGATGCTGCTGCCCCTGGCTGGCGCAATGCTTCTCCGCCGCAGCCGCCGTCACAGTTGATGCCCACGCAATCACCGCGCAGGCGTGGAATCTTCAGGCATGGCGACGATGGTCCCTTTGGCTGACGGCAGGCAATAGCCTGCCCTCCTCGCAGCTCGCAACCGGCAACGGACGACCGACCAAGGGCATCAAACGGCTTGGCCATCATGGCCAAACCGCCATTGCCTCCAAGCCGGCCGTTTCCGGCTGGCCGGTGATGAGGTTGGCGTTCTGGACGGCCTGACCGGCTGCGCCTTTGCCGAGGTTGTCGATCGCGCCCATCGCGATGATCAGCTCTCGCTGAGGATCGGCTGCGTAGGAAACAAACAGCAGGTTCGTCCCCGTCGCCCACTTGGTGTGCGGAGGTTTCTCCGTGACGCGGACAAACGGCCGGCCCTTGTAGAAGGCCCGTGCAGCATCGAGGCAATCCGTCGTCGTGGCTTTGCCGCGGCAGTAGATCGTCGCGAGGATACCGCGGTTCATCGGCACCAGATGCGGCGTGAAGACCAGCCCCGTCGTCGACCGGCCGGCCAGACGATCGATCGTCGCCGCCATCTCCGGCATGTGCGTGTGCTTGAGCAGGCCGTAGGCGACGAAGTCTTCATTGGTCTCGGCATAGCCGAAGGCCCCCGCCCCACCGCGGCCGGCGCCGCTTACGCCGCTCTTGGCGTCGATGATGATGTTGTCAGCCGATATGAGCTTGTTGGCCAGCAGCGGCGCCAGGGCCCCCAGCGTCGCGGCTGGGTAGCAACCGGGATTGGCGATGCGCGTCTTGCCCTTGATCTGATCCGGCCAGACATCCGCCAGGCCGTAGGTCCACCCCTCGACGTAGCGGTGATCGCCGCCGATATCGATGATCTTGACCGACTGCGGCACCGCCGCCAGCGCATCGCGCGATGCGCCCGTCGGCAGCGAGGCGAACAGCACGTCCAGCGGCGGCAGCGAGGCTGGATCCCATTTGCGGATCTCCAGATCCGCAAGTTTCGGCGGCACGCCGGGGAAGCGCTCGACCAGCCGCGAGCCGGCTGACGACTCGCCCGCCACGTACACCACCTCAAACGACGGATGCCCCGCGCAAAGACGCAGCGCTTCGCCCCCGCCGTAACCGCTCACACCAACGATGCCGACTCGAATGCTCATAGAAGCTCAATTCTATAGCAGCCGAGGCGGGAATTCATCGCCGGACGTTGCCACGGAAGTCGATAACCTGCAGCTTCTCGGTGCGGAGGTTGAACCGGGCCTCGCGGAACGAGCCGGTTGTGACGCCCCGGGAGATATGCACCGGCTGCTCGCGCGTGCCGGTCGCAATCACATCGCCATTGTGCGGATCGTGCTCGATCCGCAGGGCCGTCAGCTCGATGTCGCGGGATTTGAAGCCGACATTCTGATCCGCGATCAGGCGGCGGAGATCGGGCCGGTCGATCAGCTCGCCCTCGGCAGGCTGATCGCTATCCGACTCCGCCAGCTCAGCCCGGACGGTCTGGGCCCGCAGCTCGAATGGGGGCTGCTTCTGCCCCTCGTCGGGCTGATGCTTGATCAAGACATTGCCCTCGAGCGTGATGTGGCGGTGGGTCTCGTCATAGACCAGCCGCTTTTCCCAGGCCATCGCCGTCGCGCCAAAGAGCTGGCTGGCCTCGGCATCGGCATGCTCCGGCCGCTGGGGGTGGTCCTCAAACAGCAGTTGCCCCGCCACCGGCACAACCATCTGCCGCTGCTGGGGGTCGTAGTCCAGCCGTGGGGCACGCAGGAAGAACCGCCGCAGGAGTTTGCCATCCTCGGCTGTCCTGAGCGACGTGACTTGAACGCTCCGCTCGAAGGTGATCGACTCGACACGCTTACGCTGAGCAAGCTCGGGGACGACAGCCGAACGCGTTTTCACGCCATCGTTGCCCTGCCCTGCTGCCGGGACGTTGGCAGCATCCGGCTCGACGTCAGCCAGCGTCATGAGCATCGATTCGCCCGTGAGAGCATGCGATGCGCCGTCGGCTGTCGCGGTCGTAACGACGACATCGCCATTGACATCGATGCGATTGGCCTTGCCGTCGACGACAACATCGCGGCTCCACTCCACCGTCAGTGGACGCGGCGGCGTACCAGCCTGCGTTTCGACCATGGCCTGCAGCGAGCCGGCGCCGATGACGCGCGCCTGCTGCTGATCGGTCAGTACCTGCACGTGCGGGCCGTGGAGGATGTTGTTGCCGTCGCCGATCGAGGCATTGCCCAGGAGCGTGATCGTGGGCTGATCGCCCTGCTGGACGACCTCGATGCGATCGGCGGCGGCGCGCTGGCCGTCGGCACGTGAGTACTCGGCTGAGTCGCTGGCGATGAGCTTCTCGAGCACGATGCGAGCGGTCGGCTGGGTCGTCGCATCACCGCTCGCCGCAGCCGGCGCGAGGATCGCATGGATGGTGCGGGCGACGAGCGTCTGCTGGCCATCGGAAGCGCGAACGAGCTGGCCGTCGGCGAAGATCTGGCGCGGATAGAGGCGGCCCTGGTCGTCGACGGCCGTATCCAGCCGCAGGCGATCCGCCTGGATCGATTGCGTCTGCTCCTGGTCGTCGATGATGACACAATCGACATCGCCGCGCGCGGTGAGGCGGCGGAGCTGCATGCGCGATGACGCATCAGCCGGCTGGGTGCTCGCGGCGTCCGTGTCGAGCTCGAGCCCAAGCGCCTGGCTGCTGAGCCGGACCGAGGGATGCGTGATGCGCACATTGCCCACAAGCTGTGCCCGCTGGACCGCAAGCTGCTCCAAGCCGCCATCGGACAGCAGCAGGACGCAGCGATCCGCCCACTCTGCCTGCAGCGGCTGGGCCTCTTCATCGGCTCGCTCGCGAACGGGGAAAGTCGCGCTACTGCGCCCGCGAAGCTCCATGCGCTTCTGCTGGGGAATGTAGGTGAGGGTCTGCGTCTGGATGACCGATCCCTCCGCATCCTTGAGCACCAGGGGCGACTGCTCCGTACCGTCGATCAGTAGACGCTCATCGCCGGTGTCATAGATGAGCGAGGCGGCAACGATGTCGCCGCCGTCGCGCTGCAGCCGAAGCGGCTGGCCGACGAGATGGACAATGGCTGCGCCTTCGGCAGGCCGGGGCGCATCCGCCGGCGCGGGCGTCACGACGAACGGGCCGTTCCAGTAGACGATGATCGGCTGCGGCACGGCGGGCTCTGCCTCGGCAGGTGCTTCGCCCGTCGCATCGTTGGCCGCATCCGCCTCGGCGACAGGCTCAGCCGCCTGGGTCGAAGGGGTTTCGTCGGCGGCAAGGCGTGCGTTGGCCGGAACGGCCGTAGCCGCGTCGCGCGGCTGGGTCGCCGGCTGGCTGGTCGGCGCGTCGGGCTTTTCGCCGCTGAAGACGAAGTCGATGAACATCTGGTCGGCATCGACCAGTTGCTGATCGCCCTGATGGATGCGCACATCGCGGTCGAAGGTCGCGCGATACGACGGCCGCTGCGAGCGCGGCGCTGGTGCGGAAATCGCCTCCGCCGCTGCCGAGGCATCGAGGCTGGCGAGCATCAGCGGCAGTGACGCCTGGCGCGAATTGCCCCGGTCCCGCCGGCCAGGACGCGCGTCGATCATAAGCCGATCGGGATCGCGGATGACCAGCCGCTCGCCATGCTCGATGCGCAGCAGCTCCAGCCGCCGATCACGCTCGTTCCAGCGAATCGTCAAGCCGCGGCCGTCGAACTCATAGTCTCGTCCCCGCACCGTGACGGGGATCTGGTCCGGTCCCAACTCCTGACCGTCGATGGCGGCGGCTTCGGTGAAAATGCGGAAGGTCTGGTTGTCGAACGCGGCGTTGTCCAGCAGGACCTGCAACGTGGAGGTGTTGTTGTCGGCTGAATCCGCCTCCATCGCCTCCACCGAGTCGAACAGCTCAATCTCGACGCCCTTGAGCTCGCCGCGCGACGGCGGCTCAGCCGGGCCGATCGAAGTGCCATCTTCCGGCCCGGGCAGGCGGGACATCACGACAACGCCTTCGCGCCCGCGCACGCGCACCAGTTCGCCGCCGCTGAGGAAGAAGACGTACTCGGGCGTCGTGACATGCACGCGCCCGTCGGCCTGGGGGTTGTACTCGGCGGCGCGGAACTGCGACGCCACCTGCCAATGCTCGTTGAAGATCTTGAACCACGCCTGCTCGCCGCGGCCGATGATGGCATCGCGCGCGACAGGCAGCTCGATCGGCCCATCCGCGGCAGAGCTCGGCCGGTTGGGCATGACCGAGCCGGTCTGCGTCATCGTGTAGCCGATGAAGATGCCGACCAGCAGTGCGAAGGTGCCCGCGATGAGAAGAAACGTGCGCATGAGAATTGTACGTCGCGCGATCGAAACTCGTGTCAGGTGTCGTTGTCCACGTCGAGCATCTTGAGAACCACCAGGTCCTGCACATCGATCAGGCCGACGGGGCGATCGTCATCATCGACGACCGGCAACTCGTCGATGCGGTATTGCCGCATGATCGCCATCGCCTCGCTGGCCAGGGCATTCTTGTGGATGCGCTTGGGATTGGCCGTCATCACGTCACGGACGGGCCGGCGCATTGCGCCATCGGGGTCGTTCATGACCAGCCGGCGCAGGTCGCCGTCGGAGAAGATGCCGCTGACCTTGCCGTCGGCGCCGGTGAGGATGACCGCGCCGCTGCGGCGCTTGATCTTGCTGACGGCTTGCAGCACCTGGCCGACGGTCAGGTCGTCGCTGGCGACGGGCAGGTTTTCACCCAGACGGAAGGTCATGCCTTCGCTGACCTTGATGAGCTTTCGGCCGAGCTGACCGGCTGGATGATAGAGCGCGAAATCCTCGGCAGAGAAGTTGCGCATCTTCATCACCGACAGCGCCAGGGCATCGCCCAGGGCGAGCATGGCTGTCGTCGACGCGCTGGGCGCCAGGCCCAGCGGGCAGGCTTCGTCGATGTGCCCCATCGCGATGGTGATGTCAGCATGGCGCGCGAGGCTGTTGGTCGTGCTGGCGGTGATGGCGATAACCGGATGGTTGAGCTTCTTGAGAAGCGACAGCAGGCGGAGGACTTCGTCACTCTCGCCGCTGGAGGAAAAGATCAGCACGATATCGCCGCGGCGGATGGTGCCGACATCGCCATGGAGGGCGTCAGCCGGCGAGAGGTAATGGCTGGGCGTGCCCGTGCTGGCGAACGTGGCGGAGATCTTGCGGGCGATGTGCCCGGCCTTGCCGATGCCCGTGGTGATGATCGAGCCCGAGCAGCCAAGGATCAGCTCGGCGGCCCGCTCAAACGGCTGGCCGACAGCGCCCACCAGCGACTTCACAGCCGCGGCTTCGACCTCGATGACCTGCCGTGCAAAATCGAGAATGGAAACGTCCATGGGTGCCCTGCCGGCATGACGGATCGCACGAGGCATGAGGCGGGTCCCGATCCGTCAGCCACGCCGCATCACGCCGCATTCATGCGTTATTGTTCATGCGTTCGTCTGGATTATCAGACGCGACCTTCTAAAATCAAGCCGGCACTCGTACCAAGGATAGCTGCTTGGAATATCGCGTCGAACTGGATGTCTACAACGGCCCGCTTGATCTGCTGCTGTACCTGATCAAGCGGGATGAGCTGGATATCTACGACATTCCGATCGCCCGCATCACCGACAGCTACATGGAATACATCCAGATGTTGCGGTCGATGCAGGACCGCACGGGTCTGGACATCAATATCGCCGGCGATTTCCTGGTCATGGCAGCCACGCTGATGGAGATCAAGTCAGCCATGCTGCTGCCGCGTCCGCCAGCCGAGGAAGGCAGCGGCGACGATGCCTCCGTGGCCCAGGAACTGGCCGATCCACGGTACGAGCTGGTCCAGAAGCTGCTGGAATACAAGCGCTTCAAGGACGCCGCCATGGCGATGGAGCAGCGGGCACAGACGCACAGCGAGCGTTTCCCCCGCTACCCCGCCCGGCTGGAGGGTGAGGACGACGAGCCGCCGCCGGTCGACCTGGAAGAAGTGCAGGTCTGGGACCTGCTGGCGGCGTTCAACAAGCTCATGAGCGAGGTCGGGTTGCGCCGGCCGAAGTACCACGAGGTCACCTACGACGACACGCCGATCGACCTCCACGCAGCCGACATCGAGGACCGCCTGCGCCGCGAGCCGCGGCTGTCCCTCCGTCAGCTCATCGTCGGCCGCAAGAACAAGAGCGAGATGATTGGCGTCTTCCTCGCCCTGCTGGAGCTGATCCGCGAAAAGAAGGTGCTGGTCGAACAGGCCGATCCCCTGGGCGAGATCGAGATCGTGGCGGCGCCCGAAGAACACCGCCGCAAGTACGAACACGCCTCACTCCACCTGGCGCCCGAGCAGCCCTCCGAGCAGCCGGCTGAGCAATCCGCCGAAGCGGCCTCGGATCAGCCGTCCGAAGCTGCTGACAATGCGGATCAGGTAGACGAAACCCCCTCCGCTGAAGCCTCCGCCAGCGAATAGGCCCGCCCTTCGCGATTCCATTTGCCCCATGCGGTTTTCACAGCCCCGTGCGATAATGGCCACAGGGGCGCAATGTCTCATGCATGGAGGTCTCATGTCGGAAGTGCGCACGCAGACACAGTTCAGTGTTTTCCTAGTCAACAAGCCCGGTGTGCTGGCGCAGGTCACGCGCGCGTTGGCGGACGCGAAGGTGAACATCGTGGCCATGACGCTGGTCGATTCCCAGGAACACGGCGTGTTGCGGCTGGTGGATGAGGATCCGTCGCAGACGCGCGTCGTGCTGTCGCGGCTGAACCTGCCGATGACGGAGACGGACGTGCTGTGCATGGAGCTGCCGAACCGGCCGGGCGCGCTGGCGGATGTGGCGCAGTTGCTGGGCGAGAATCACATCAACATCAACTATGCGTACTGCACCAGCGGCGCACGCGGCGGCCGCACGACGGCGGTGCTGAAGGTCGCCGATCCCAAGAAGGCTGAACGCATCCTTCGCCCCAGGAAGGCCCTGCATAAGGAACCCACGCTGGGGCGCCGTGGCCGGCGATAGTGATTGGCGCAGCGTACCACGCATCCAAACAACAACACACCAACCATCAAAACAACAAAGGGGCGACACTGGTCGCCCCTTTTGGTCCGCATCGGTTCACACCTGTCGGCTGAGCACCCACTGCACGAGCGTGCGGACGCCGAAACCGGTGGCGCCGACGTCGTACATGGCATTGGGCCGTTCGATGTCGGCTGGGCCGGCGATGTCCATGTGCAACCACGGCGTGCCCTCGGGTACGAAATGGCTGAGAAACAGCCCGCCCTGCAGCGGATGGGCCTCGCGGCCGGCGGAGTTGACGATGTCGGCCCACTCGCTCTTGAGCACGTCCTTCATCTCCTCCAGCAGCGGCAAGCGCCAGATTTTCTCGCCGGCCAGGTCGGCTGCGGTCTGGACCTCGGCCATGAGCTTGTCGTCGGGCGTCATGACGCCCGCCATCCCCCGGCCGAGGGCGACGATCACGCCGCCGGTCAACGTCGACAGCTCGACGATGCCGGCGGGCTTGTAGGTCTTGCAGCCCCAGGCGATCGCGTCGGCCAGCACCAGCCGCCCTTCGGCGTCGGTATTGGTAACCTCGACCGTCACGCCGTTGAACATCCGCAGGATGTCGCCCGGACGGTACGCCGTCGAGGAGACATGGTTCTCGGCACTGCTGAGGATGCCGACGACGCGCGTCGCCGGCTTGAGGCGTGCGATGGCAGCCATAGCGCCCAGCACGGCCATGCCGCCGCACTTGTCGAAGATCATCTTCTGCATACCCTGCGCCGGCTTGATGGAGATGCCGCCGGTGTCGAAGGTGATGGTCTTGCCGACCAGCATCAGCGGCTGGGCCTCCTTCGCGCGTGCAGTGGATGGCGTGTACTCCAGTGCAATGAGGCGAGGCGGAGTCTTGCTGCCGCTGCCGACAGCCAGAATGCCGCCCATCTTAAGCCGCGCGAGCTCTTTCTCATCGAGCACGCGCAGCTTCAGGCCCGCTTCGCGGGCCAGTTGCTGGGCGACTTTCACCAGGGAGACGGGGTTGAGATCGTTGGAGGGCCGATGGGCGATCGTACGGGCGAAGGACTGGCCCTCGCCGATGGCGATACCGCGCGTGGCGGCGTCGCGCAAGCGGCGATCGACGGCATCGACGACGACAGCGTAGCGCGGTTTGATGTTCTTCGGCTTGTCGTTGTTGTTCTGGCTGGCGGCGCCGCGGTACTCCGCGAACTCGAACGCGCCGGCAAAGAGACCTTCGATGATGGCCTGCACAGCCGCGACATCGGCTGGGCTCTTCACGCTGCTGCCGGGCACACCCGGCAGCTCGCGGGGCAACTCGGGCAGGAGGATCGCGACCTGCCGCAGCGGCTGCTTGCGGATGTAACGGGCCAACGTTGCCCCGGCTTCGCGGATGCACTCAGCCGAGAGCTTTTCGGGATTGCCGGTTCCGATGATGATCACTCGGGCGGGATCGCCCCTGCCGCCTGCCAGCATCTGGACCGTCAGCTCATTGCTCTTGCCCTTGATGTCGCCGGAGGCCAACAGGCGATCGACGACATCGCGCGCGACTTTCGGGGCGGATTTCGCGACCTGCCCCGGCTTGGTTTCCTTATTGATCAGAACAACCACTGCATCGGCGCCGGCTGGGAGGGATGACTTCAGTTCGACTTCAATGTTTGTGCTTGTGGGAATCATGTTACTTGTTAGTTGCCAGTTGCCAGTCGTTAGTTGCCAGTTGGTAGTTGCCAGTGCTGGTTTCGTACTGGCAACTGGTAACTAACAACTGGCAAATACATCCTCACCACGCATACGCCTCCGGCGCCTGGTTGCCGGGACCGGGGAAGATCTCATCGAGACGCTTCATCGTCTCATCGCTGAGGTTGATCTCCAGCGCCCGCAGCGAGCCGGTGAGCTGGTCCATCGTGCGCGGGCCGATGATGGGTGCGGTGACGGCAGGGTTCTGGAGGATCCAGGCCAGGGCGACGTCGGCTGGCTGCTCCCCGAGCTCTTCGCAGAGCTTTTCCCATTTCTCGAGCGTCGGGCGGATCTTTTCAATCCGCTCAGCCACCTTGTCGCCGCCACGGCGACCTTCAGCCGGCCGGTTCTTAAGCACGCCGCCCAGCAGGCCGCCCTCCAGCGGGCTCCACGGGATCACGCCCACACCATAGGCGCGGCAGGCCGGCAGGACCTCCAGCTCGATTGAGCGCGTCATCAGGCTGTACTTGCTCTGCTCGCTGACCAGACCCAGCGTGTTGCGCTGCTTTGCGATCTCGTTGGCTTGCGCGATGTTCCAGGCAGCGAAGTTGCTCGAGCCGACATAGAGCACCTTGCCCTGGCGGATGAGGATCTCAAAGGCCTGCCAGCATTCATCCCAGGGGATCTGCCGGTCGATGTGGTGCATCTGGTAGAGATCGATCCAGTCGGTCTGCAGCCGCCGCAGGCTGTTCTCGCATTCGAGGATGATCTTGCGTGCCGACAGGCCCCGATCGAGGTTCACGTCGGGCAGGCCGTCGTGCTTCATGGATCCGAAGACCTTGGTGGCCAGCACGACCTGCTCGCGGCGATTGCCGCCCTGCTTGAACCATCGACCGAGAATGCTCTCGGTGATGCCCTTGCCCTGCTGGCCGCCGTAGACGTCGGCTGTGTCGAAGAACTGGATGCCCAGTTCCAGGGCCTTGTCCATGATGGCAAAGCTGTCGGGTTCGGTGGTGCGGGGGCCGAAGTTCATCGTACCCAGGCACAGGCGGGAAACCTTCAGGCCGGTGCGGCCGAGTGTCGTGTATTGCATGCAGCAAGCTCCTTCCGCTTGTCCGGCAGGCCGTTGTGGCGCGTACCGGGGATGAGTGAGAGGCATTCAAGCGCGAGAATAACGGTATGGGCGGCAGAGTCCAGCCGTCAAAACTGGAGTGCAGCAATCGCTGCAAGGATGTGCGGAATCGACGCGGGTTGATCAATCAGCCGCCGCACTGGAGTCCGGCGGGATCGGCCTGGATCTCCTGCGCACGGAGAATCGCCGCATCGCGAAGCTGCTGGCTGATCGAGGTGTTCTCGTAGCCTTCGGCGATGGCGCAGGAATCGACCTCCACGGTCACGTGGCGTCGGCTGACCGGTTCGAGGTGAAAGCTCAGGTGACCGACGACCTGCTGGCCGTCAAAGGCAGCCAGGACGGCCTGCCGCGCGGGCAGGAAACGGCTGTCCATCAGCCGCAACTGCTGCCGCTGGCCGGTGCGGTCAATGAAATTGAGCACCTGGGGCCAGGCAGGATGGGCGTCGTCAACCAGCTCGATACGGGCATTGGAGTCGGTGGTAGTCATGGCACCAAGTCCGTTGAACCCTCCCTGTGTCCTATACTAGACGCAAGATCGGCAAAAAGATTCCAGAAAATCCGACGGGGCCCGATTTCTTCCGAATACGCCCACCTTCCCCAGGTTCTCGCGCCTGCGCACAAACTTTCGCTCAATCCTGCTTTTCTCGCTGGACTTGGATGCAGCAGCATGGATTATGTCGCCAGTCTGTTCCATCCATGCCATGAGAGGGAGTATGCAGGATCGTCACAGAGTTACCCGGTCAGAGCGTCGCAATGCTGTTCGTTCCCGATTTGCCCAGCGCCCCCCGCTGAGCGAACCGCTGGAGCGGCGCGTCCATCTGTCGACGACGCTGGAAACGGATCAGCCCGCATCGCCGCTGTCGCCGTTGGCGATGGCGGTGCTGGCGACGACCGAATCGATCTACCTGAGCGATCTGACACCGAGCTCAGCCGTCAGCCCGTACCACAGCTGGAAACGCGACCGTAGCGCCGCCGGCGAGCCCATGCGCATCGGCGGCGTGGCCTACGACCGCGGCGTGGGCGTGCATTCGCCCTCCAGCCTGGTCTACAATCTTGGCGGGGAGTACACGCGATTTACCAGCTATGTCGGAATCGATGACTCGGTCGGCAACAGTTCGATCGACGGCTCAGCCGAGTTCCAGGTGTGGGGCGATGGGGTGTTGCTCTACACCAGTCCGCGGCTGACCGGGGCCGATGCGCCGCATCTGGTCGATGTCGACATCACGGGCGTGCAGCAACTTCGGCTGGTCACGACCACCGGCGGCCTGCCGGGCGACAACGACTACAAGGATCACGCCAACTGGGCTGATGCCCGGCTTGAGACCGGCCCCTCCCTGCCGCGCGTGAGCATCTCAGCATCCGCCAGCAGTACGTCCGAATCGGGCGGTGCCTTCTGGACGTTCACGCGCACGGGCGACATAACCGAACCGCTGTCGGTGGCTTACACCGTCTCCGGCACAGCCACCAACGGTATCGACTACTCACTGCTGAACGGGTTGATCACCATCCCGGCGGGGCAATCGTCGTGGACACTCCCGCTGGTCGTCATCGATGACAACATCCAGGAGTCGAACGAGACGGTCATCCTGACAATCCAGCCCAACATCGCGTTCACTATCGGCACAGCGTCAGCCACGATTACCATCATCGATAACGACACGCCGGCCCCACCGCCGCCCACGCAGGGTGAGTTTGTCTATCTGTCTGACCTGAACTGGACCAGCGCCCAAAGCCCCTACCACAGCGCCCAGAAAGACCGGGCTGCCTCCGGTCAACCGCTGCGGATCGGCGGCGTCACCTACGATAAGGGCGTCGGCGTCCACTCCCATTCCGAGCTGGTCTACAACATCGGCGGGCAGTACGCGCGCTTCACCGCTCAGGTGGGTATTGACGACTACGTTGGCAACGGCAGTTCCGACGGCTCGGCTGTCTTCCAGGTCTGGGGCGACGGCGTCCTCCTGGCCGCCAGCCGGCGGCTGACGGGAGCCGACAGCGCCGAACTGCTGGACGTCGACGTTACAGGTGTACAACAGCTTCGCCTCGTCACCACCACCGGCGGCGACAACGATTACAAAGACCACACCAACTGGGCGGATGCGAAGCTCTACCGCAATGCCGAAGAGCAGCCCCCGGCTGCGGGTCACGGTCTGCTGGCGCAGTACTACGACAACGAAGACTTCACCAACCTCGTGACCACGCGCATCGATCAACAGATCGCGATAGCCGACGGGTCGCCTCTGGCTGTCACCAGCCCGGATACGTTCAGCGTGCGGTGGACGGGGTTGATCGATCCACCGGAAACCGGCCAGTACACGTTCACACTCGATGTTAATCAGGGGGCACGCCTCTGGATCGGCGGCGAATTGGTGATCGATGCGTGGGAGAGCGGCAAAACGGGCGACAGCTCCCTCCTGGTCAGCGGCACGGCCAACCTGGTGGCGGGTGTCAAGACGCCCATCCTGCTGGAGTACTACGAACTGACCGGCAACCAGCGGCTGCAGATGACCTGGACGCGTCCCGGCGGAACGACGCAGGCGATCCCCACCGAACACCTTCTGGCCCCGCAGCCGTCGGCGGGCCAGCCCGTGCGCATCATGCTCGTGGGTGACAGCGTCACCGAAGCCGAGAAGGACCATGCGTCCTACCGCTTCTGGCTGGATCGTATGCTCACCAGCGCGGGTATCGACTTTGACTTCGTCGGATCACGCAGCGGCGTGCACAACTCGTTCGTCGGCGGGGCCAACGTCCAGCCGATCTACCCCTGGTTCGATCAGGATCACCAGTCGCGCTGGGGCGCGACGCTCAACGAGGTCGCCGGCTATCCCACGCCCCAAGCCGATATCGCCGTGATCCACATCGGCCACAACGACATTCGCGGCGGCAAGACGCCCCAGCAGATGATCAATGATCTGTCGGCCTACATCGATCAGCTCCGGGCGATCAACCCCAACATTCGGATCGCCATTGCCCAGCCGATTGCCAATTTCAGTCTGGGATGGGTAGCGGAGATGGACCAGTACCGCGCGCTGATTCCGGGTTTGGCGGCTGCCAAGTCCACGGCACAGTCGCCGGTGATCGTCGTCGATCAGTACACCGGCTTCGATCCGCAGGTGCACACGTACGACACGGTGCATCCCAACGAAGCCGGGGAGAGGCAGATCGCCGAGCGGTTCTTTGAGGCGTTCCGATCGCTGCTGGCCTGACGGCCTGCAACCTGTGAGGTATGCTGCTGGCATGAGCAACGCAGGCAAAGTGGCATTGATCACGGGGGGTGCGAAGCGCGTCGGGCGGGCTGTGGCTGAGGCGCTGGCGTCGGCTGGGTATGACATCGCAGTCACCTACAACGCCAGCGAGCAGGCAGCCAATGAGCTGGTTGCATCACTGCGCTCTGCCGGCCGGCGTGCACTGGCCATCCAGGCTGATCTGACCGATCCCGAGCCGGCGACGGAGCTGATTCATCGCGAGGTGCGGCACACCTTCGGCCGGCTAGACGTGCTGGTGAACAATGCGTCGATCTACCGGCCGGCGCCGCTGTCGCAGGTCAATGTCAACGAACTGCGCCAGCTCATGGCCATCCACCTGCATGCGCCGCTGCTGTTGTGCAGGCGCTTTGAGGCGATGCTGCGGGATGGCGGCGGGCACGTGATCAACATGGTCGACACGCTGGCAGAGCGCCCCTGGCCGCGATATCTCGGTTATTGCGCCAGCAAGGCGGCATTGCTTAATGCCACGCTCAGCCTGGCGCGCGAGCTCGCCCCGCAGGTGACGGTCAACGGCATCGCCCCGGGCGTTGTCGCCTGGCCGGAGGACATGCCGCAAGCCGAGAAAGACGCCTACCTGAAGAATGTCCCCCTCCAACGCGCCGGCACGCCGCAGGACGTCGCCCGGCTCATCCTCTACCTCATCACGGACGGCTCGTACATCACGGGGCAGATCATCCGGCTGGATGGCGGGCGGTCGGTGGTTGGGTAGGTGCGTTGTGTCTGGTTGTTTTGTTTTTTGGTGTTTGGTTGTTTGGCGCTTTGGAGCTTCCCTGGATCTTCGTTGTTGGATCTTGGATCTTCGCCGGACATGTGGCACGCAATAGCGTGCCCTACGCGATGCTGCCTGCTACGCAAACGCGTCGGCGATCTGCTTGAGCTCCTGGTCGCTGAGCGTGAAACGCAGGGCGCCGGCGTTTTGCTCCGCCTGTTCGGCATTGCGCGCGCCGACGATAGCTGCGGTGATGCCGGGCTGGCGGAAGGTCCAGTTGATGATGACCTGTGCGAAGGTCGCGTTGTGCCGCTCGCAGATCGGGCGGATCTTTTCCAGCGAATCGAGGACCTTCTGCCGGTTTTCCGGGGTGAACAGCGGATGGCTGGCGCGATGGTCGCCCGCGGGGAAGGTGCGATCGGGCGTCACCTTGCCGGTCAGCAGGCCGCGCTCCATCGGCGAGTAGACGATGATGCCGATGTTGTGCTTCTGGCACAGCGGGACCAGGTCTTTCTCGATGTCGCGCCGCAGGACGCTGTACGGCGGCTGAAGGCTCGCGATCGGGGCGACGGCCTGCGCGCGGGCCAGCCATTCGGCGTTGTAGTTGCTGACGCCGATGGCGCGGACCTTGCCCTCCTTGCGGAGCTTCTCCATGGCTGCGATGGACTCCTCGACGGGCGTCGACGTATCCGGCCAGTGGATCTGATACAGGTCAATGACGTCGGTCTTGAGGCGCTTGAGGCTCTGCTCGCACTCGTAGGCGATGGAGTCCGGCTTGGAGTTCTTGCGGACGGTGACGGGCGTGCCGTCGGGCTTCTGGTTGGGCCAGGGATCGGTGCCGCGTTCCTGCGGATCGTCCCAGCGCATGCCGCACTTGGTAGCGATGAGGACCTTATTGCGCCGGCCGGCGACGGCCTTGGCGACGAGCTCTTCGCTGAGGCCCATGCCGTAGATTGCAGCCGTGTCGATCATGTTCACGCCGTTGTCGATGGCTGCGTGGATCGCGGCGATGGCGTCGTCTTCCTGCGTGCCGCCCCACATCCAGCCGCCAATGGCCCAAGCCCCGAAAACGATCGGCGAGATCTCCAGAGACGATGTTCCAAGTCGACGCAGTTCCATGGGATGATCCTCGTGTTGACGTTCCAATTTCGGGGCTTCACGGCTGCGCGGGAACCAGCGTTTCCGCGGGAGCAGCCGGCTGATCCAGTGCACTCACGGCTGCATGTGCGATCTCCTGCAACTGCCGCACCTGCTGGGCCGTCAGGCCGTTGGGCACATAACTGTTACCCACGACGCTCCGTCCAAACAAGACCTCAAACCAGACAGCCGCCCCAAGATACCGCCCCGCCAGGCTGGCGTGGTGGGCATCCAGCTCGAGCCTGCGCTTGTCGCCCGATCCGCGCCACACATAGCCGACGGTCAGCCGCGGGCCCTGCTTAGGCAGGTTGGGGTGGATGGGATTGTCAAAATCATAGGCTGGATCGCGCGGGCCGACCTGCCAGTCAGGCGTGCTGCGCGCCAGTTGCATCGCATCGCCCACCGGCAGCAGCCGCACGCCCAGATGCTCAGCCGTCGCGCGATACGCGTCGCGAAGCCGATCGTACATCTGCTGCTGCGTGAACTCACCCTTGGCAAATAGCGGATCGTCAGCCTCGTAGGCCCAGGTCTGGTGCAGCAGCAGCTCGGCTTCGGGCGCGTGTTTGCGGACATAGCCAGCGAGGTTGCTGGCGTACGGCTCGTAGGTCTCCAGACGGAAACTCAGGATGCTCGCCTGTTGGATGGTGACATAATCCCACTTCCGGCTCGTCAAACGCTCGCGGAGGCTGAAACGGGCATCCTTCGGGCCGTAGGGACGGCCTTCGGGGTCGTTGGGATTGTTCTCGAACGCCGTGGCATGGCGCCAGTGACGTTCCAGCGAGCAGCCGCCGATGTAGGCATGGTCGATGACGATCCGCAAACCGTCGGCTTCAGCGATCTGTCGCAGGTGAGCCGTTGCGTCGATCGCGAAGCTGTTGCCGATGCACAGCAGGTGAACCGGCTCAGGCGCATCGGCTGCCGGATCCGCTCCTGCCTCCTGCGCGCGGGCGAAGTTGAGGGTGGTGACATAAACAAGCAGGCATCCGACAAGGATGCGGCTTCCGAAATACTTCAGTCTGAAAACCATGACAGGCGCACTGTTGTCGATCTGCCCGGCAAGTCAAGCCGCGCGGGGCAATGGTTCACATGCCAAATGAGTTGTATGCTGGCGGCATGTTCGTTTCCCGAGCCGGGCAAAAGCTGGATCATGCGCTGGCAACGTTCGCCATCGACGTTGCGGGGCGAATTTGCGCGGATCTTGGCTGCAATGTCGGGGGTTTTGTCGATTGCCTGCTACAACGCGGAGCCGCGAAGGTCTACGCGGTCGACACCGGCTACGGCGTGCTCGACTACC
The DNA here is from genome assembly GCA_937904525.1 of uncultured Phycisphaerales bacterium. Lineage (GTDB taxonomy): Bacteria > Planctomycetota > Phycisphaerae > Tepidisphaerales > Tepidisphaeraceae > CALEKX01. The sequence goes on along the minus strand of CALEKX010000151.1, from coordinate 20,754 downwards.
GTCTCCGCAAGAATCCGCATGTCGTCGTCATGGAGCGGACCAACGCGATGCACGTGACGCTGCCCGAGGCGGTGGGTTTCGTCAGCATCGATGTTGCGTGGACGAAGCAGAAACACATCCTGCCCGCAGCGCGTCGGCTGCTGGCGGATGGCGGCGACGTCGTGACACTCATCAAGCCGCATTACGAGTCCGATCCGCGCGTGCTGCGCGGTGGCGTCCTGCCGGCTGAGCATCTGGAGGCCGTGCTCGAATCCGTGCGCCGCGATGTCGTCGCAGCCGGCTTCACATGGCTGGCCCACACCGCCAGCCCGATCCGTGGCGCGAAGGGGAATGTGGAATACCTCGCACACCTTCGCCCCAGCGTGTAGGGCATGCTATTGCGTGCCGCTTCGCAAGCGAATCTCCAAGATCCCACCACTAAGCTCCAAGCTGCAACTCAACTCCGCATTCCGAAATCCGCAATCCAAACCTCCGTGCCTCCGCGGTTCATCACCCCTTTAGCACTGACGGAGCCTGTCCCCACGTGCCTTCGAAGACGAACTGGTCCAGCGGCTTGCGCGTGCGTTCACGGTTGTCGCGCTGGCGCAGGTGCTCGGGCACGTCGAGGTTCTCGCCCGGATAGCCGATGGCGAGGGCGGCGATGGGCTCGAAATCTTCGGGCACGCTGTACACCGTCGGGATCTTGCCCGTTTCGATCCCAGCCATCTGGTGCACGCGCAGACCGAGGGCCTCCGCCTGCAACGTGAGCTGGCAACTGGCGGCGCCGACATCATGCCATGCGACGCGGTTGGGATGGCCGTTGTGCGTGAACGTGCGCTTGGCAAAGGAGAGCATCAGCACAGGCGCGCACCTGGCCCAGACCTGATTGGACTCGTTGAGGCAGGCCAGCATGCGCTCGTATTCGCGGGGGTTATCCTTCGTGGCGACAATGTAGCGCCACGGCTGCTCGTTGAAGCTGTTGGCTGCCCAGCGTGCGGCGTCGAGGATGATGCGCAGCTTCTCCGGTTCGACGCGGCGATCGGAGAACTGGTATGGGCTCCAGCGTTTGCGGATGACGTCAAGCACCTGGGGGTCAGCATCAGCGGGTCGTTCCATGAACTGCTCCTTCTCTCTGGTTGATCGGCACAATCGTAGGCACGGTAGTGACGGCTGGGAAATCAGACGTGGCGCCCGTGGCTACAACGCCATACATCCTCCGCGCAAATCTCTTGAGAAGGTCATCCTGAGCGCAGCGAAGGATCTCGGCGTCAGGGGCGGTTGAGATCCTTCGCTTCGCTCAGGATGACAGCTTCGGGCAATTGTCCGACTGGTAGATGCCCTGCGTTGGTCTCGGCCGAACCTCCCATTCAGCGCGAGGGCGCGACGCCCTCGCCACGGATGGACCCTACTACGCGCGCTGCATCTGGGCGGCCCATTGTTCGAAGCGGGCGATCTGGTCGGGCGAAACGGACGGCTGAACGTCGGCCAGGACATCCTCGATGACCGCCGCGGTGATCACGCCCTCCTCGCCGCCGGCGACCGATCGCAGGAACGGGATGACGGCTGCCCGGTCGCAGAGATACTTGATGTCTGCGCCGCTGTAGCCAGCGAGGCGACGGGCCAGTTGCGGCAGGTCGACATCGTCCGCCAGCGGACGGTAAGCCAGGTAGATCTCCAGCATGCGCAGGCGGGCCGGTTCGTCGGGAAGTGGGATGTAGATCTTCTCGTCGAAGCGGCCGGGACGAAGCACGGCTGGGTCGAGCTGCCACGGGACGTTGGTCGCGCCCATGAACAGGATCGGCTGATGGCCTTTGTCGAATCCCTCCATCCCCTGGAGGATCTGCGGCACGACGCGCTGCATGACGCTCGAGCCTTCGTCGCGGCGCGCGGGGATGAGGGCTTCGATCTCGTCGATGAAGATGACGCTGCGCGGCTCAGCCGCGGCGGCGTCGAAGAGCTTCTTGATGTTCTGTTCCGCCTCGCCGACCCATTTGCTCAGCACATCGGCTGGCGAGATGCGGAAAAAGGTGGCATCCAGCTCGCCGGCGGTGGCACGGGCGAGGAGCGTCTTGCCCGTGCCGGGCGGGCCGTACAGCAGCACTCCCCCACCACCGCGGATGCCGAACCGCTGGGCGAGCTCGGCATGCGTGAAGGGATAGATCATCCGCAGGCGGATCTCTTCCTTCACGTCGTCCAGGCCGGCGACGTCATCGAAGCCGACGGACGGCTTCTCGCGGACGATCCACCGATCGGCTGACGGGCTGCTATCCCCCTCAGCCGACGCGTCGGCACGCGACGACTGGCGCGTCACGCCGGGCGGACGCCGCTTCTGCTGGGCTGCCTGCTGGCAGTCTCGCGCCAGATCGAGCAGCCGTTGGGCTGTCTGGTAGCGAGCCTCGCGCAATTGCTCGGTGCGGGCGGACTTGCTCAAGCCGACCATCGTGCGGGCGGCTTCGAGCAGGTAGATGCGCGCCGACTCCCACTGCCCCGCTCGCCGGGCATCGATCCCCTTACGTCGATACCGCTCGAAGGTGTCCCAGGAGAAGTCCATCGCGGATTGCGGATTTTGGATTGCGGACTTGTTGGAACCACAGATCGTCACTTGTCGCTCGTCGCGACCTGACGCAGGTGTTCCATCGCAGTTCATTCCGGCACGCAATAGCGTGCCCTACAGGTTCACTTCCTACTGCCCATTCTCTGCAGACCGCTGCCTGCCGACCTAGAACGTATTCCGCCGTTCATCCTGGCCTTTGCCGGCGACGTAGCCCATCACCACCATGTACACGACCATGAACGTCACCACCGCGATCGCCAGCGCCAGCGTCGTGTTCAGCATCACGAAGAACCACACGAGCAGCGCCGACAAAGCCAGGAACGCCAGCACGTACAGCACCCAGTTCATCCAGCGGCGCTTGCGGCTGGTGTCGATCTCCAGTTCGATCACCGGCAGCGGCTCGCCGTTCTGATCGGTGTGGTGGTTGGGGTCATCGCGATGATCCATGACGCCTATTGTAGGCAAGCGGCGCCGGGTTGGTACTGATCGGCGCCGTCAATCGCAGGACTGCTCATCCAGCGCCGTAACCCCGTTCGGCTCGGATCTATCACCTCCAGCGGATAGTCGGGTTATCTGAAGGAGATGCAGGCTTTGCAGTCGTACATCGGAGCATCCACCACTTGGACGGGCAAGACCGCTTGCTCGCCGTTGATGCTGCAGGGAGTGATCAGCCGCAAAGGGTCGGCGGGATCAAGCCTGGCCGACTCCATGGGAACCTGGTCACCCAGAGACCCTAGCCGCCTCTTTGTGCCGGTCAGGTCAATTCCAGGGGATATGGTGTCAGGTTTTCGACCCCGCTTTTCGTAACCAGGTAGTTGTTTTCAAGCCGAATTCCGCCGCGGTACTCGTCTGCGTAGGCGCCCGGTTCGATGGTGAAGACCTCACCCTCCAGCAGGACGTCGTCCCACTTGGGGTTGATGTGCGGATACTCGTGCGGCTGAAGACCGACGCCGTGGCCCAGGTGATGGACCATGCCGGTCCCCACCGTCTGCTTGAGGTGGGCATCGACCGCCTTGAAGATCTCCACGCAGCGCACGCCTGGACGCGCCATCCGCTCGACGATCTCGAAACAACTGACGATCGCTCGCCAAAGCCGCATCTGTGCGTCGGTCGGCTTGCGGTCGACTGCGATCGCGCGGCAGTTGTCCGCGAAATACCCGCGATAGGCTGGGCCGAGATCGAGGATATACAGCTCGCCCGCCTGGGCCTTTCGCCCCGCGCGTGGCGGACCACCTGCCACGCCACAGGCAAAGTCATTGCCCAACAGCGCCGTCAGCGGCTCGCCCGCTTCCTCGACGGCAGCCGCGTGAAGCTGGTTGAACACCTCGATCTCGCTGATGCCGGGTTCGATGATCTGCCGCGCCCGCTCGTACATGGCGCGGGTGCAATCGTTGGCGCGCCGCATGAGCGTCAGCTCATCCGGATCCTTCACCCGACGCATCTGGTGCAGCGCATCATCGATCGGCTCGAACGTCGCCTGCGACTGCAGGATCACCTGCGACGAGACAGCCGACTGGTCGATGCCGACGCGATGTGCCTTGGACTCCGCGAGAAAGGCCGCGACCTTCTCCGCGACAGCCGCCGGCTGCTCCTGACGGAGCGTGCCCATCCAATTGGCCTCGTAGGCGACGGCCCGATCCGCAGCCGCCTTTTCATCCGGCCGATTGGCGGAGACCAACAGCGACCGCCCGTCCGCCAGCAACACCATGGCTGCATGATGCGTCCATCGCGCCAGATGGGAGGAGAAGTAATAGACATGGTGCGACGCACCGACGACGGCAGCATCCAGCCGCCGCTCCGCCAGCACAGCCTGCAGCCGCCGCTGACGGGCACGGGAGAAAGTGACCTCAAGCATGATGCCCAGCAATGTACGCCCGCAGGGCAGTGCCGTCATCCATCCCGGTCGTCCATCGCATGTTGGAGGGATCGGGGCCGCCGTTGCCGCTGGGTGGAGCCCCCCACCAGGCAGAGAAAGAAAAAGACGCGGGCAAGACGCCCGCGCCACATAGTGGATTCAACTCTTTATATCATCCCGGCTTATATCATCGCAGCTTACGCCGCGACCGTCGCCTCGTCGGCGTCCGACCCGGCTGGAGCCGTCACCATCGGCAGTTCCGCCGGGATCAGCCCCTCGGTGCGGCAGCCGTCGATCTCCGCGATCTGCAGGTCCGTCACCACCGCCAGGTCGATCGGCGGCCCCTCCAGCGTCCAGTTGTCCTCAGCCAGCCGGCGGACCGACGGCTTGTACGGCTCATGGGCGGCGAAGCCCGTCACCACGGCCATGGTCCCGTCGCTGAGCTTCACCTTCATGCCCGGCGGGAATGGCGGGATCACCGACGGCAGAATCCCCGCGATGACCGGGTCGAGCTGGGGCGCGTAGGTCGTCCGCATCAGGTGGAGAATCTCAATATTCGCCCGACGCCGGCCTTCCGGGTCCACCGTCAGCCGGTCGTACAGGTTGGCCACCGCCACCAGGCGGGCGAAAATATGGATTCGATCCCCCTGCAACGGCCGATAACCGCCGTCAGCATGGTTCACCCGCGGAAACCCGCTGCCGTCAAACATCTGGTGATGATGCATCACAGCCGCTGCGGCTGACGGCTCGATGCCGTGTCGCACCATCTCGTAGCCGATCTGCACATGCTCCTGCCACTCGGCAAGCTCCTTCTCATCCTGGGGTTGGTAGGCGCTGTGGTATTTGCGCAAGCGTGGATCCAGCCGGGCTTTACCGATGTCGTGGAGCATCCCGCCGACGCCGATGTTGACGACTTCCTTGGCGTGATGGGGCGCCAGGCGCTTCCGCTGGTTGATCAGGTACTGCTCGAGCTTGATCCCCAGCGTCAGTGACAACTGCGCCACGGCTGCGCTATGGGCGATGTCGTCGCCGGCCAGGTTCGCACTCATGAGGTCCATGTAGACCAGGTTCTGGCCCTGCTGCATGAGCGTGAGGACCAGCTCGCGCGTGGCGGCATAGTAGTCCGGGAACGTGACGGTCGGCTTGGCGGTGCGTTCGACCGCAGCAAACGTCTTCTTGATGTTGAGATAAACCTGCTGCCGGGCTGGACTTAGCGACGGCATAAGCAGCTTGTCCAGGTCGCCCAGGCCAGGGTAATCGGCGAGAATGAACGGCACGCCCAGATCACGCAGGCGTGCCAGGACGGTAGCGTCCAGGACGTAACCCGCGCGCAGCAGCTCTCGGTCCGGTTGCTGCGGGTTGCACACGCCCATCGCCAGCTTGATGCCGGGGGTGGCTTCCTCGATCGGGACGATCAGCACGTGCTGTCCTCCGGTCGGTACGGCATATTCCTCGATTCGGGCCACCAGCACGCCAGCTTGGGTACTTTGCCCGCTCCCTTTTTCAATCGACCCTCCCGAACGTAAAGAATAGGTAAACTTTGACGGCTGTACTCTTTACGTCCTGCCAGATGGTCTAACACACCCTCCCCCTCCCGCAAGATCTGAAAACGTCCTGCGAAACTCCTTTTCTCGAATCGTCACGATCGGACCTCCGATTGAGCGCGACATCACCCAACCGACAGGTCGACGCGTTCGCGGCTCTCCCCCGCCCATGCCACCGCCCCTTACGCCCCCATTCCTGATCACCAATCTCTACTTTCAAATCACCCGAAACCACTCCCATTTCTAGAAGGCGTCCCCTGAGCTCCGTATACTTCGCCAACAATGTCCCAAGCCGTACCCACTGTCTCCGATCCCGCGCTCGAGCCGATCCGCCGCAAGGTTCTTGATGGCGTCGACCTGTCCCTTGAAGACGGGCTGACGCTGTATCACTCGCGCGATCTGCATGGCGTCGGCCGGCTGGCGCATTACGTCCGTACGCGCCTGCACGGCAACGTCGTCTACTACAACCGCAATCGCCACATCAACTACACCAACGTCTGCGCGCTGAGCTGCAAGTTCTGCAGCTTCTACCGCAAGCGTGGCGAGGAAGGCGCGTATGAGATGCCCGTTGAGCAGGTCGTGCACGTGGCGCGCAAGGCTTGGGAATCCGGCGCGACCGAGGTGCACATCGTCGGCGGCCTGCATCCGTGGCTGAAGTTTGACTACTACCTGGAGATGCTCCGGGGCATCAAAGCCGCCTGCCCCGAGCTGCACATCAAGGCCTTCACAGCCATTGAGATCATCCACTTCTCGCGCATCGCACGCCTGAGCGTAGCCGAGGTGCTGACGGCCCTCCGCGAAGCGGGCCTGGGCAGCATGCCCGGCGGCGGCGCCGAGATCTTCGACGACCGTGTCCATGACGAGGTCTTCAAAGGCAAAGTCCGAGCCGACAAGTGGTTCGAAGTGCATCGCACGGCGCACAGCCTGGGCATCTTCACCAATGCCACGATGCTCTACGGCCATGTCGAGACCATCGAGCAGCGCATCGGTCACCTGATCAAGCTCCGCGAGCTGCAAGCCGAGTCGCTGGCTGCCGCCCGGGGCAACGGCCAGGAAACCCCCGACAAAGCCTACTTCAATTGCATGATCCCGTTGAGCTTCATCCCCGAGCACAGCGAGCTGGGCTACCTGCCCGGGCCGACGGGGCTGTCAGATCTGCGCACGCTCGCGATTGCGCGCCTGATGCTCAGCAACATCGCGCACATCAAGGCATTCTGGATCATGCAGGGGATCAACCTCGCTCAGCTTGCGCTGGATTGGGGCTGCGACGACCTGGACGGCACCGTCGTCTGGTACGACATCACCAAAGCCCAGGGCAACGGCACGCATCAGGAACTGCACGTCAGCGACATCCATCGACTCGCAAGAGAAGCCGGCAAGGTCCCCGTTGAGCGCGATACGCTCTACAGGCCCGTCGATCGCGCGGTGGAAGTGGCGGTGTGAGAAGTTAGAAGACAGTAGGCAGTTAGCCGCTTCATGCTTCATGCATCACCGCGTAGGGCACGCTATTGCGTGCCGCCAGCGGCGCAAAGCTCCAAGCTCCAACGTCAAGTTTCAAAGAGATGACGGGCGAGGATCCCGGATGATTACACGCTCTGGCCCGCTGCCTGCGGAACAGCCTCATTGCCACTGCCGCTTCGGAACCCCTGCAGATCCACCGTCACATACGTGTAGCCGATATTCTTGAAATACCGGATCAGCTCTGATCGCAGGGGTTCTTCCATCAGCCGAGGCAGGTCGGATGGTTTCACCTCGATCCTGGCCAGCTTCGTGTGATGCCGCACGCGGAAATCGCTGAAGCCGCGATCCCACAGGAACGCCTCCGCCTTCTCCACCATCGACAACGACTGGATCGTCACCGGCGTACCATACGGGATTCGCGATGATAGACACGCCAGCGCCGGCTTGCGCCAGTTGGGCAAGCCGAGATGCCGCGCCAGCTCGCGCACCTGTGCCTTGCCCATGCCGCACTCCAGCAGCGGCGAGATCACGCCGGCCTCCCGCGCCGCCCGCAGGCCGTTGACGTGATCAGCCACGTCATCGGCATTCACGCCGTTGAGGACGGCGTTGTACCCCTCCCGTTTGGCCAGTTCCGTCAGCTTGCCGTACAGCTCGCTCTTACAGAAGTAGCAGCGGGTGGTCGAGTTGGCGGTGTATTGCGGGCTGTCCATCTCGGCCGTGTTCACCAACTCCAGCCGCGCCTCCAGCACCGCCGCCAGGTCGCGGACGCTCTGCAGCTCCCGGGCCGCCAGCGACGGGCTCACCCCCGTCGCCGCCAGCACGTTTTCCCGCCCCAGGGCGTCCATCGCCACGCGCAGCACCAGCGTCGAATCCACCCCGGCTGAGAACGCCACGATCACCCGCCCCAGCGGCCTGATCCGTTCCACCAGCGATGCGTGTATTTCCAGAATATTCGTTACAGACGGAACATCCATTGCACTTATCCTAGCGATATCGGACGCTGGGCAGAAGATTCGCACGATGCGATTTGACCGCCTGCCGAAACATGTCGAAGGATGACAACATGACCAGCCCATATCTCTACGCCACGAAACAGCGCGGCCACGTGCGGGAAGACGGCGAAGAGCGGCGCCGAAGCGTACGCTACCCACGCGTCGCAGATGCGTGGATCTGGTCCCCCACGGCTGATGATCCTGTCGAGCAACGGTTGGAAGTGACAGCCGTCAACCTTTCGCGGCACGGCGTCGCCTTCGACCTCGACCGCCCCATCGCCAGCGGCAGTTTCCAGATGATCGAGATCGCCCTTGGCGAACAGCGCCTCGTCAGCGAGATTCGCATCGTCTCCTGCCGGAAGCTCGACAACGGCCAGTTCGAGGTGGGCGCGGCGTTCTGCTAAGCGCCAGTGGCCCCGTAGGGGCAGGCTATTGCCTGCCGCGCTTACATCAACAGCACCAGCGCCTGCGCACACAGCACGCGCAGCAGCATCGTGAGCGGATAGACCGTCGCATAGGACACGTTCGGCGCGTCGCTGTTGGTCACGGTGGTGGCAAACGCCAGCGCCGGCGGGTCGGTCATGCTGCCTGCCAGCAAGCCGCACAAGGTCAGGTAGTTGACCTTGTAGAACCACCGCCCGATCATCCCCACCACCATCAGCGGCACGAACGTGATCAGCGCCCCCATTGCCATCCAGTAAAGCCCATCGCCTTCCAGCAGCGTGCTGAGGAACTGCTCGCCCGAGCGCAGCCCCACGCACGCCAGGAACAGCACAATGCCGATCTCGCGTAACGCGAAGTTGGCGCCGACCGGCATATGCCAAACCAGCGGGCCGATGTGTCCCAGGCGGCTCAGGATGATCGCCACCACCAGCGGCCCACCGGCCAGGCCCAGTTTCACGGGCACCGTCAGCCCCGGCAGGCTGATCGGCCAGCTTCCCAGGATCACCCCCAGCACGATCCCGACGAAAATCGGGATCACCTGCGGGTGGTTCAACTTCTTGATCTCGTTGCCCAGCGCCCCAGCCGCCTGGCGGATGTTCTCCTCCGCGCCGACAACCAGCACCGTATCGCCAAACTGCAGCTTCGTACGCACCGGCGGAATCTCGATCTCCGCACGCGACAGGCGCGTCACCATCACGCCAAACCGCTCGGTCAACCGCAGTTCCTGCACTGTCTTACCCAGCGCGCCACTGCGTGTGACGACGATCCGCCGTGAGCTGATCTGGCTGGGCAGTGAGCGAAGGTCGATCGTGCTCTCGACACCGACGACATCGCGCAGTTCCTCCAGCCGCTTGCGCTCACCCACCGCCAGCAGCACATCCCCCTGCTCCAGCACCGTGTCGCCGTGGGCCAGCAACGTCTGGCCGTTCTTGAGGATGCGCGAGATGACGACATCCAGCTCCGGCAGCGCCGGAATCTGGCTGATCTTCTTGCCGAAAAGGTTCGCGTTGCGAACCTCGATGTTCATCGTGTTGAGCTGACGCTTGGTATCGCCGAGTTGAGCCGCGAAGGCACTGGTTTCCGCCGGCAGCGACACGCGGAACAGCCAACGGATCAGCAGCATCGACAGAATGATCCCGACAATGCCGAACGGATACGCCACGGCATACCCCAACCCCGGCTGGCGGACCTGCGCCGCGATCTGCTCGGGTGTCAGGTTGGGATCATCCGCAAGTTTATCTTTCAACGCCTGTTGCGCTGCACCGAGGCTGGGCGTGTTGGTCGTCGCCCCGCTGAAGAGTCCGACCGCCGCGGGCGTGTCGACTTTCCCCACATAGTGGATCCCTGCCGTGATGACGGCCCCGAGCAGCACGATCGACGCCGCCATGATGTTCAACGGCAATCCCTGCTTCCGCAGCGACGCCAGAAAACCGGGCCCTACCTGCACACCGATCGTGTACACAAACAGGATCAGCCCAAACTCCATCGCAAAATGCAGGACATGCGAGTTCAGCCCGCCCTCGATGTCCTCCCCCACCAGCCCGAATCGCCCGTACAGGTGCCCGAAAATCAACCCGCTGAACAGCACCCCGGCGATGCCGAGATTGATCCCCCGGATGCGGATGGTGCCGATGGCCAGCCCCGTGGCGGCCACAAGGCCCAGCAGCAGCACCGTATGCGGCACCGAATCGACGCGAAACAGCTCAACCAACCATTGCATAGGACAGCATTCACCTTTTCCCCCGCTTACCCCGCGGGGCAGGCCCCAGAATCTATCCGATCGATTCGCCTTGGACAGTCTCGGGAATAACACCGCACCCGGCGTGGCGATTTGCCTGTGGTGATCGGGCTTTTCAGCCCTCCACCTCCACCGCCCGCCGCACCGGCTCCCGCTGGAATTGCTGGCGCACCAGGCGGGCATACAGCCCGTTCTGCTCCAGCAGCGAGGCATGGGTTCCCCGTTCGACAATCTCCCCCTCGTTCATCACCAGGATCCGGTCGGCATTGCGGACCGTGCTCAGGCGGTGGGCGATGATGAAGCAGGTGCGCCCTTCCATCAGCCGATCCAGCGCCTGCTGGACCAGAGCTTCAGACTCGGTGTCCAGAGCGCTGGTGGCTTCGTCGAGGATCAGGATGCGCGGATTCTTCAGGATCGCCCGCGCGATGCTCAGCCGCTGGCGCTGGCCGCCCGACAGGTTCACGCCCCGTTCGCCCAGCAGCGTGTCATACCCATCCCGCAGCCGCATGATGAAATCATGCGCGTTGGCGGCCTTGGCGGCTTCGACGATCTCATCGTCGCTCGCCTCCGGGCGGCCGTAACGAATATTGTCGCGGATCGACCCGCTGAAGACGAACGCGTCCTGCTGCACAATCCCGATCGCCTGCCGCAGCGAGCGGAGGGCATAGTCGCGGATGTCGATGCCGTCGATGACAATCGCCCCCTCGCCCACGTCATACAGACGCGGCAGCAGCGACACGAGCGTCGTTTTGCCGCTGCCCGACGGTCCGACAATCGCCAGCCGCTCCCCGGCTTCGACCGTGAAGCTGATCCCCTTGAGGATCCAGGGATGCTCCTGTCCCGACTGATCGGCTGAGCTGCCAGGGGTGTCTTCCATCCCGACGCGCGACTCCTCGCTCTCGTCGTAATACCGGAAGTAGACGTTCTGGAACTCGACCACGCCGTTGCGAGGCGGCGTCTGCACGGCATGGGGGCGGTCGGCGATTTTCGGCGTGATGTCGAACACGCGGAAAACGCGCGTGATCGACGCCAGGCTCGCCTGGTAGACCGTGTTCAGCTCCGCAAATCTCCGTACCGGATCGTACATCAGCATCAGATAGCCGATGAAGGCTGAAAGCTGCCCGGCTGACATTCCGCCATGCAGCGCCAGATACCCGCCATAGCCGAAGGAAATCACCGTGCCGGTGTGAACCAGCGCCTCGCTGATCGACCCCACCAGGTGGCCGACGCGCGACTGCATGATGATGCGCTGGTAGTGCTCCTGCGACTCGCGGGTGAAGCGAGAGCTTTCACGCTCCTCGGCTGCGTAGGTCTTGGTCAGGGCGATGCCTGAGAACTGCTCCTGGATCGTGCCGCTGATCTGCGCGTAATACTGATGCACGCGTTCGCTGGCCTTGCGGACGCGCGGGTTCATCATCGTGAACGTCAGCCCATACAGCGGCAGGACGATCAGGCACGCCATCGTCAGCTTGGGGCTGATGCCCACCAGCAGCATGACGGCCATCGCCAGTTTGATCACGTCCATCCCGACGGTGATGATCCCACCGTTGATGATGGCCGTGGCTGACTCCACATCATGCAGCAGGCGCGCCGTAATGCTGCCGGTGCGCGCCTTGGAATAGAAATGCAGGCTCAGCCGCTGCAGGTGATCGAACAGATCACGGCGGATCTGCACGACGATGCGGTGCGTCAGCGTTGCGCGCGTGTGCCCCAGCACATAGCTGACGATCGCCAGCCCGAATCCCGCGCAAATCCCGAAGAAGATGTACTGCAGCAGCAGCCACTGGCGCTGCTCGATCACCTCCGGCGGCAACGCCTCACGCTGCACACCGCCGGTGAACAACTGCTGCACCGTCGTGAAGATGCCCCCGGTATCCCCCTGGTCCGGGATGACGATCCGGTCGATGACCGATCCGATCAGCCACGGGAAGGCGTACTGCAGCCCCACCTGCGTGAAACCGGCCAGGATCGTCAGCGCCATCAGCCACTTGTAGGCCAGCGCATACCGCAGCAGGCGGACAATGTTCCGCTCACCCGGTCGGTGTCCGACCGAGACGCGCTCCAAAGGTGCCACTGGGGGGATCCAAGCCAAGGCGGCTCCCGCAGATACTTCTGTGCGATGCGGTTCGGGCCTCCCCGATCAGGCGCCGAGCTCCTCGCCGTTCCGCCTCGACAACACCGGGGGACGAACAGGATGATTTTGCCACGCCCCCGCCCAGCACACAATGCCCGCCCCGGGATGTGCGGTTATCGGACCCCTCCCGCCGGCTGGCGCAACGGGCCGCGGCACGCAAATCCCGAACCTTTGCCGACTTCGGCGTGCCGGATTGCCGTCCAGAGCATACAATGCGTCCGATGACCGAGCTGATGACACCCCAGCCCTCGCCGCCGCCCGCCCATCCCCCGGCTGGCCGGTCCTGGCCCCTGATCCTGCTGATTGTCGTCTCACTGCTGCTGGGTCTTGCCGTCGCATGGGCGTTGAGCGAGCGCGATGCCCGTCACCGCCTTGGCAGCCATGTCCAGACCGCCGCCCTGCAGACAACAATCCTGGAGTCGCGAACCGGCGACCTGATGCGTCTGCTGGGCCGATCCGATACACAGATCCAGCGGCTTCGCGCCGGCGATACGGCGCCCGGCCATGCCGCCACGATCGTCTGGAACCACAGCCACGGCTGGGGATACGTCTTCTGCGATCTGCCCGCGTCGCTGGTGCTGATTGGCCATGTCGACGGCCAGCAGACCGTGCTGCTGCGTTTCACCGGCGGCGATCGCGTGTGGCGATTCGAACTGCCCCCGAAAGCCACGCCTGAGATGCGCTTCACCATCGAGGACGCTTCATCGCCTGCTGCCGGCGGCGGCGCGACGTTATTCTCTGTCGCACAGCCGTCAGATCACGGTATTAGGGGTTTGCAGCAGGACAGCCGGGGTTAAGATGGCCTCCATGGCCTCCACGGAGACTCTATATGGTCAGCCTTGTCACAGATCCGCCGTTCGGTAGCTTGTCGCGCGAGATGAGCAAGATCGTCGATCAGCTCCAGCGCGGCTATTACGGTTTCTCGTCTGCCGAAACTTGGCAACCGGCGGTCAACCTGTATGAAAATGACACCGCCTATCTGGTGTGTGTCGATCTGGCTGGGGTGGACAAGAGCAAGATCGACATCGAAGTGCACCAGCAGCGGCTCACCCTCCGCGGCACGCGCCCCGTCCCGACGCTGGAACCCTCCAGCCCGGGGGCTGAGGGCGGCAAGCTGCGGGTACATCTGATGGAAATCGATCATGGCGCTTTCATCCGCCAGGTCGAGATCCCCGCTGATGTGGTGGAACAGAAGATCACGGCGACCTATCGCAATGGATTGCTGTGGATCGAGTTGCCTAAGAAATAAGTGACGGCATGTGCGGGTTGCGCCACAGCGCGTCCGCGGACGTCGCGTTTCCTGCCAACCCGTCTCACTCAACACGCCGCGATGAACATTATGGCTGAATCACAGATCATCAGTCGCACCCCTGATCAGACCATCATCCGGGCCGGCAGCAACGGCCAGCAGATGGCCATTCCCAATCTGCTGCCGATTCTCCCCATCCGCAACATCGTCGTCTTCCCCGGCACGGTCATGCCACTCAACGTCGGCAGGCCCAAGAGCAAGGCTCTGCTGGACGATGTCATGCCGGCTGAGAAACTGATCGGTGTCATCACCCAGCGGAACCCCGACACCGAAGACCCGGGCATCAACGACCTGCACCCCGTCGGCGTCGTCTGCACGATCCTCAAGCTCTTCAAACTGCCCGACGGCAACCAGTCGATTATCGTCCATGGCCTGGCGCGCTTCCGCCTGCTGCAGATCGAGCAGGAAACGCCTTTTGTACGCGGCCGTATCGAGATTCTCGAGGAGCAGTTTGTCCCCGGCCCGAGCATCGAGGCGCTGGTCGCCAGCGTCCGCCAGCAGGCCAATCGTGTTATTGAGCTGTCGCCCAACACACCCGACGAAGCCGCGCAGGTCCTCAACAGCATCACCAATCCCTCGGCGCTGGCGGACTTCCTGGCAGCCAACCTCCAGGCTGACGCCAACGAGAAGCAGGAGATGCTCGAGGAGCTGCATGTCGAAAAGCGCCTGCAGATGATCGCATCGCGCCTGGCGACGCAGCTCGACGTGCTGGAGCTGCAGAACAAGATCCAGTCGCAGGTCAAGGAGAACATCGACAAGAGCCAGCGGCGCTACTACCTGCAGGAGCAGCTCAAAGCCATCCGCAAGGAGCTGGGCGAGCAGGAAGGCGGCGCCGGCGGCGAGATCGAGAATCTCCGCCAGCGGCTGCAGGAGGCCAACCTGCCTCCTGTCGTCGCCAAGGAAGCCGAGCGCGAGCTGGCGCGGCTTGAGTCGATCCCGTCAGCCTCGCCTGAGTTCGGCGTGATCCGAACCTGGCTGCAGATCGTCAGCGAGCTGCCGTGGAACAAGCTGTCGCAGGATCGGCTGGACCTGAAACACGCCCGCCAGATCCTCGACCGCGACCATCACGACCTCGACAAGGTCAAGCGGCGGATCATCGAGTACCTGGCGGTGCTCAAGCTGAAGCACGATCGTGCCCTCAAAGAGGCAGCCAAGGCCGCGCGCAGCAACCGGCGCAAGAAGAGCGCCGCCGGTTCGCCCGTTCCCGCCAACGAAAACGGCAGCCAGAACGGCGAACAACAGGCGATCTCCGGCAACACCGGCGAATCGAGCATCGACGGCGCAGGGGCGATCCTCTGCTTCGTCGGCCCGCCCGGCGTCGGCAAGACCAGCCTTGGCAAGAGCATCGCCGAAGCCATGGGCCGGCAGTTCATCCGCGTCGCCCTCGGCGGCGTGCGCGATGAAGCCGACATCCGCGGCCATCGCCGGACCTACATCGGCTCGATGCCTGGCCGCATCATCGCCGAGCTGCGCAAAGCCGGCACGCGCAATCCGGTCATGATGCTCGACGAGATCGACAAGCTCGGCGCCGATTTCCGCGGCGATCCAGCCAGCGCGCTGCTGGAGGTGCTCGATCCAGCCCAGAACCACACGTTCACGGATCACTACCTGGACGTGCCGTTCGACCTGTCCAAGGTGCTGTTCATTGCGACAGCCAACACCATGGACAGCGTTCCCGGTCCGCTGCGCGACCGCATGGAGGTCATCGAGATCCCCGGCTACACGAATACCGACAAGCTGGCCATCGCCAAGCGATATCTCGTGCCGCGGCAGCTCGATGCCAACGGCCTGTTCCCATCGCAGGCCAAGTTCCGCGACGACGCGCTCCGCTGGATCATCGAAGCCCACACGCGCGAAGCCGGCGTGCGCAACCTCGAGCGAAATATCGGCTCGGTCTGTCGTGCCCTGGCAGCGGAGCTTGTGAACTCCAACGGCTCGATGCGCTTCGTCGTCACGCCCGAGGATGTCACGCGCATCCTGGGCCCCCGCCGCTTCGAGCCGGAGCTGGCTCAGCGGACGAGCGTTCCGGGCGTCGCGACCGGCATGGCCTATACGCCTGTCGGCGGCGAGATCCTCTTCATCGAGGCCACACGCATGGCCGGCAAGGGGAACATCACGCTCACCGGCCAGATCGGCGACGTGATGAAGGAGTCCGCAACGGCTGCATTCAGCCTCGTGCGCTCGCGCGCCGAGGCCCTGGGCATCGATCCCAAGCAACTGGCCGAAAGCGATATCCACATCCACGTCCCGGCTGGGGCGATTCCCAAGGACGGCCCCAGCGCCGGCGTGGCGATGTTCACGGCCCTGGCGTCGCTGCTGCTCAACAAGCCGGTTCGGCATGACGTGGCGATGACCGGCGAGATCACGCTGCGCGGCCTGGTGCTGCCGATCGGCGGCTTGAAAGAGAAGACGCTGGCTGCCAAGCGCGCCGGCATCAAGCACGTGATCGTCCCAGCCCGCAACGAAAAGGACATGCCCGACCTGCCGCCGGAGGTGAAACAGTCGCTGAAGTTCCACTTTGTCGAGACCGTCGACCAGGTGATGGAGATCGCCCTCGGCACGGCTCCCAGCCGCAGAAACGCTTCGATCGGCAAGAAGGCCGCCAAAGCGCCCCGACGGAAGAAGGCCGCCGCCCGCTCCTGAACCCCGTGGTGGGAAGGATTCTTGCGCCCGTGTTGCATCGACGGGCATCCTGCACTATTACAAAGCCCACAACTGGAGGCTCCGACAGGGAAGGCGGATAGATGAGCAGCGTGCCCATTCGCGTACAGCAGGTGGAAAAGGCGACCGTGGTCGAGTTCCTGACCTCGTCATTGATGGATCCCATCGAGCTGGAATCCATCAGCCAGGCGATCTTCCACCTCGTCGACGACCAGGACAAGCGAATCCTCGTGCTTGATTTCGAGCGCGTGCAGTTCCTGTCCAGCCAGGCGATCGGCATCCTCCTGTCGCTGAACAAGAAACTGTCCGCCCTGAAGGGCAGCCGCCTGATCCTCTGCGGCGTCGGCGAACGCCTCATGCAGCTCATCAAGATCACGCGCCTCGACCGCGTCCTGGTCATCAAGCCGACCCAGAAAGAAGCCGTCAACAGCGTGAAGTGACGCCCCCCTTCGTCGCTCCGCCGCTTCTTCCGCCTGGAGACGCAGCCCATGGCGGCGTATCCTGTATTGACGCAGGTCCAAACTGAAACCGGCGCCGCAATTGTTTGACGGCGCCGGACAGTCAAACTACAGTCCCAGCAATGCGCTTTTCTCTGGTGGGGTTGCTCCTCTGTGCTCTGTCCGCAGCGGCGTGGGGGCAGGTTCGTGGACGGGTGGAATCCATCGGTTTCCAGAACCATTATCGCCCGGACTGCTGGACACCCATGCTCGTCTCGCTGCAAGCCGAGACGGCTGAAGACGCGACGTACCAGATCCAGATCCATCAGAAGGACGTTGACGGCGATATCGTCGTCTACACCGCCCCCGTTGCCGTCACCGGCCAGCGCGAAGGGATGGGCGCGCGCGACTTCAAGAAAGAGGTCTACTTCATCCCCAAGGCGACAGCCGAGCCGGGCTTTGGCAATGGTCTGCCCGATCCCACAGACGGCCTCCGGGCGCTCAACGAGCAGCTCAAGGTCTTCGTGGCCACCGAATCCGGCCGGCAGATCGCGCAACTCCCGATCGACAAGACCATCACCAGCATCGACCCGCGACGTGCAACCCATTCCCAGCAGCGCGGCGTGAAGCTGATCCTGGCGGTTGCAGACCCGGATACGGGCAGCCAGCCGGTGTGGACGGAACTTCACCCCGATTCGGGCATCCTGGGCATTCAGGAAGATGTCCTGATGATCAACGTCCGCCCGCGCGAGCTGCCTGAGAGCCTGCTCGGCTACGACGCGGTCGATGCTGTCATCTTCCTCAATGCCGATCCCAATGAGCTGCGCACGCCCACGGACGAGCGGATGCGCGCCTTGCGGCAGTATGTCCGCGAAGGCGGCACACTGGTCATCTGCCAGCCGGCGCAGTGGGAAAAGACGCTTGGCTTTGGCGACCTGCTGCCGGTCTTCATCCCGCGCCCTGGCACGCCCCCGGGCGGGCAGGTGATCGTCGAGCGCAGTCAGCCCCAGCCGCTGCTGGATTTCGTGATACGCGGCCTGCCGCGACTGAGCGACCAGATGCTCTACACACAGTTGCGCCGCCAGATGTTGGATCGATGGTCGCGCGCCCGGGTGCCGTTCCGCATCGCGCTGGCTGAGCCTAAGCCTGATGCCTTCGTGGCGGAGTGGATCGAGTGGGACACCGCCGACGACACGAAGACCCGCTCGCCCTACATCGTGCGCCGGGTGACGGGCGCGGGATCGGTCATTTGGGTCGCGCAGGATCTGGGCGATCCATCGGTGACGGTGGTGAAGGACGGCTGGGCGTACATCTGGAGCCGCGTATTCGGCTGGCCGTACACCCCCTACATGCCGGATTCCAACAATCGCGACCGCCAGGAGCGGTTCCGCCGCGAGTACGACCGCACCACCGGCGTGGACATCGGCCCGACGCTGCTGAGCGGCATGGAGCATGGCAGCCGCGGCGCCGGGCTGGTCGTGCTGGTCGTGTTCTTCTTCATCGCCTACTGGCTGATCGCCGGGCCGGTGTCGTACATGCTGCTGGCGGTGAGAAAGCGGTCGAACCTGAGCTGGTTCGCCTTCGCACTGGCGGCTGTGGCGGCAACGGCCCTGACCGCCGGCGTGGTGGAGCTCGTGCTGCGCGGCGATCCGGAGGTGCGGCATGTGAGCATCGTGCGTCTCGCGCCTGCGGAACCAGCCGTTATCCACAGCCGCATCGGCTTGTACATTCCGGATGACGGCCGCCAGGAGATCGAGCTGGCTGACACGCTCGCCGGGTCGCTCAGCTACATCACGCCCTACTCGATGCATCCGCAGCACATCGGTACGCCGATCGAGTTCACGGCTGTGATGACCTACGAAGTGCCGATCCCGGACGCGGCCCGCCTGCAGGCGCCGCGGATTGAGGTTCCCTTTCGCAGCACGCTCAAGAAGCTGGAGAGCAAGTGGGTCGGTCCGTCGCGCTCGCAGATCACGGGCAAGGTTCGCCTGCTCGAGGGCATCAACCGCGCCCGCTGCCGGCTCGATGGCAAGATCACCAACAACACGCCCCATACACTGATACACGTCTACCTGGCGTTCATCGACCAGATGGGCAATGACGCGCTGTGCTACATCCCGGTCTGGGAGCCGGGACGGACGATCGACCTGCAGCGCGACATCGAGGAGTGGAACCTCGTCGGTCGCACGGGCGACCGGCAGGCCGTGCCCGGCATGGGCAAGCCGATCGCCGATCTACTGCAGTCGCGCGGCGGAGCCCAGTTCGCCTGGACGCAGGAGTACCTGTTCAACAACATCCGCAGCGGGTTGACGTCCAGCACGATGGACGACTCGAGCGACGAATATCGCCGATCGATCGTGCTGCTGTCGCTGTATGACAGGATCGCGCCGATCCGCTCCACGCCGCAGTTTCAGCGGTCTGAGCTGCTGCGGCGCGACGCGCGATGGCTGGACATGTCCGATGTCGTGGCAGCCGGCGGGCTGGCGATTTTCGCCGTAGCGCGCGATGTGCCGCTGCCCGCCCCGCTGCTGGTTGAAGGGGAAACGCCCGAAGGACGAGGTGATATCATTTACCAGGCGGTGCTGCCGATCGAACGGCCCATTTCCATCGACACCGAGTCGGAGGAAGAAAGCGGCGAGGGTTCGGCGGCCGGACCATCTGACGCGGAGTAACCGGCAATGGCGGCTGTGATCAAGACGGTCAACCTCACGAAGCGCTACGGCTCGCTGGTGGCGTTGTCGAACCTGAACCTCGAGATCGAGGAAGGCGACTGCTACGGGTTCATCGGTCCCAACGGCGCCGGCAAGAGCACGACGATCAAGATCCTGGCGACGCTGCTTCAGCCGACCTGGGGCGAGGCGCGGGTGTGTGACTACGTGATCGGCTACCAATCGCGCCAGATCCGCCCGCTGATCGGCTATGTGCCGGACTATTTCGGCGCGTATGAGGACATGGTCGTCCAGGAGTACCTGGAGTTTTTCGCAGCCGCGTACAACATCAACGGCAGCGCGCGCCAGAAGGTCGTCAACGACGTGCTGGAGCTGACCGACCTTGGCTACAAGCGTGACTCGCCGGTGGACGGCCTGTCGCGAGGCATGAAGCAGCGGCTGAGCATCGCGCGCGTGCTGCTGCACGATCCGAAGGTGCTGCTGCTGGACGAGCCAGCCGGCAACCTCGACCCCCGCGCCCGCATCGAGATGCGCGAGCTGCTCAAGGAGCTGCAGCGCATGGGCAAGACGATTTTGATCTCATCGCACATCCTGCCCGAGCTGCAGGATCTGTGTAACAAGGTCGGGATCATCGAGCAGGGAGAGCTGTCGTACTCGGGCCCCTGGACCGACATCGTCCGCCAGGCGCGCGTCGGCATGGTGGTTCATGTCGGCGTAGCCGACAACCAGACTGCCGCCGCCGCCCTGCTCAGCCAGGACCCCAACGTCGAAAACGTCGCCGCCAACAACGGCTACATCGAAGTGTCGATCAAGAACGGTGTCAACGACTACACCTTCATCCCCCAGCGCCTCATCCAGAACGGCTTCCGGCTGACGCTGCTGAAGGAAGAGGAAGTCAACCTCGAAACAGCCTTCATGCGGCTGACGAAGGGGATGGTGCAATGACGGCAGCGGGCAGCAGATCAGTCTGCAGTCTG
>CALEKX010000150.1 GCA_937904525.1 uncultured Phycisphaerales bacterium | reverse complement strand
ACGCCCGGCGTTGATGGTCAGATGATCAACCTCGATGCCTGGCTGGACGAGGTGAACCCCGTCGAAGGTGCCAAGTGGGTTCTGACAGAGGCGTATGGCATCAACGATTCGGGTCTGATCGTCGGCTATGGCTCCTATTACAATGGCGTCAGCTGGGCGACCCGTGCGTTCCTGCTCGATGCCAGCACGATCATTCCCGAGCCGTCGAGTCTGTTGCTGGTGCTTGCAGGCGCCGTGGGCCTGATGCGCCGCCGACGGTTATTGAACGAGGAGCAACCAAACTGAGCAGACAACGGGGACGGATAGACCCGTCCCCGTTTCATTTTCGTATTGCGGTGCGGTCATAAGAGGCCCAAGCGAGCGGGTGGACGACTGCGGTTGCCCTGACGCTCACGTCACGCTGGCCATCAGTGCCTGCAACTGGGGACTCCGGCACGCAGTGTCGCGATCGCCGGGGAAAGACAGAGGGGGTGGTCTCTTACCAGGAAAGGACTGCACATATGCAGTGGCGTGAGCATCCGCGATGTGGGGTATTCATAGGGGCGCTGGCGGGCGGGTTGCCTGGTCGCCGGCGCTGGGGGCACCGGGAGACATCTACAACCTCGGCGAGAAAACCTACGTCTACGGGATCAACAATTCGGGGCAGATCGCAGGCTATATCGATGTAGACCCAGGCTGGCGGGCGTTCCTGTACACCGGCACGCCGGGTGTTGATGGACAGATGATCAACCTCGATACCTGGTTGGATGAGGTCAATCCGGAGGAAGGCGCCAAATGGACGCTGGAGGAAGCCTATCGCATCAATGATGCCGGGCTGATCGTCGGCTATGGATGGTATGACGATGGCGAGACCAGCGGGCCGCGAACATTTCTGCTGGATGCCAGCGCGCTTGTTCCCGAACCGGCGAGTCTGTCGCTGGTGCTCGCAGGCGCGATGGGCCTGCTGCGCCGCCGACGGAGATAGTTCCGATCAGGCCGAACGCGGTACAACTGGGACGGATCTGTCCGTCCCCGTTTCGTCTTTGTATTGCGGTGCGGGACGCGAGGGTGCAAGCGAGTGAGCGGACGGTTCGGCGGCCTTTGAGATCGCTGCGTCGCTGCGGTGAATCCCCGATTCACTGCGCCATGACGCGGGAGATGGTGAAGACAGGCAACAGCAGGGCCAGCGCGACGCCGCCGATGATCGCGCCCATGACGACGATCATGGCTGGTTCGATGTAGCGCGTCAGCTCGGTGATCTTGTCGCGCATTTCCTGTTCGCTGTAGCTGGCGACCTGCTCGAGGACACTGTTGAGTTTGCCGCTCTTTTCGCCGCTGGAGAGCATTTGCGCGATGGCTCGCGGCACCAGAGCCGGCTGGTGGAACAGCGGTTCGGACAACTGCTTGCCTTCGAGGATTTTCTCCGAGACGTCGTCCCAGAGGTTGCGGTAGTAGCTGTTTCCGCACATGTCGCGCGTCATGGCGACGGCATCGCTGAGGGTGACGCCGGCGCCGCCCATCGTGCCGAGCATGCGCAACCCGCGTGCGAGGAACACCTTGCGGAACATCGGGCCGAGCAGCGGCACATTGAGCTGGATCCAGTCCCACACGCGCCGCCCCGCCGACGAGCGGAAGTAAATCATCGCCACAAGGACTGTAGAGAGGGTGCCCACCAGCAGCCACATCCAGTTGTGGATGATGAGATCGCTGACGCTCATCAATATACGCGTCGGCAGCGGCAAAGCCGCTTCCTTGCCCTTGTAAATGGGCGTGAATCGCGGCAGCACGAACGCCAGGAGGAAGATCGTGGTCGTCGTCGCGAAGGCGAACATGATGCCCGGATAGATCAGCGCCCCGCGCACGCGGCGGATCGTGTCGGCTTCGTCGCGGAGATAGTTGGTGGCGCGCTGCAGCAGGCGGGCGAGCATGCCGCTCTTCTCGCTGGCGCGGATGAGCGTGATGTACAGACGCGGAAAGCTGCGCGGATGACGGGCCAGCGCGCTGCTGAAGTCGCCGCCGTCCCGGACACACTTGGCCAGGTCCTCGAGCAGCGCCTTGACGACCGGCTTTTCCGTCTGCTGGGCGATGCAGTCGAGGGCTTCGGTGATGGTGACGCCCGTTTCGACCATGATCGCCAGTTGGGTCGAAAGCTGGATGACGTCGCGCCGGCTGATCTTCAGTCCACGTGACGGGACCTGCACAGCCGTGGACGCGGCCCCCTGCTCTTCGCGCCGGATGGAGACGGGATACTTCCCGTCGGCGCGAAGCATGCGCGTAACCTCGCTGACCGTATCAGCGACAAGCGTTCCGCTGATCGACTGGCCGGACGAGTCCCTGGCTGTGTACACAAACGCGGGCATCGACGCTCCTACGTAACGATTATCGTCACACCCGGAAGGCGACTTGTGACAGGCATGCGGTCCGCCAAGGCGGATCCTGCGCCCAGCGATCGGGCTTCCCGCTCCGCGCTGCCTTCGCGTCCGCCGCGCCTTCGCGGTCGCCGTTCACCGGTATGCCGGTCGCGTCGATCACGCCGTAACGCGATAGACCTCTTCGAGCGTTGTGATGCCGGCGCGGACTTTTTCCATGCCGTCGACGCGCAGGGGCTTCATGCCGTCACGGCGGGCGGCTTCGCGAAGCTCGTTGAGCGGCGCACCGCGGCTGATCAGGTCGAACATCTCGTCCGTCGGGACGAGCAGTTCGTAGATGCCGATTCGGCCGGAATAGCCCAGATTTCGGCAGCGGGTGCAGCCGGTCGGACGATAAAGCTTCTCGATCGGCCCGGAGAGCTTTTCGATCTGCCGGCGCTCGTTGACGCCCGGCTCGTAGGGTTCCTTGCAATGCTGGCAAAGCTTGCGCACCAGCCGCTGGGCGAGCACCCCCGCCAGGCTGGCTGCCACCAGGTACGGCTCGATCCCGATGTTGACCAAACGCGTGATCGCGCCGGGAGCGTCGTTGGTGTGCAGCGTGCTGAAGACCAGATGGCCCGTCAGCGACGCCTGCACGGCGATGCGGGCGGTTTCCGAGTCACGGATCTCACCGACCATGATGATGTCGGGGTCCTGACGCAGCAGCGACCGCAGCGCGTTGGCGAAGTTGAAGCCGGCTTTCTCGTTGACCTGGAACTGGTTGACGCCGGCGATCGTGTACTCGATCGGGTCTTCAACCGTGCAGATGTTGACCTCGTCGTTGTTGATCTCCTGCAGACAGGCGTAGAGCGTCGTGCTCTTGCCCGAGCCGGTCGGACCGGTGACGAGGATGATGCCATTGGGCAGCGTGATCAGCTTTTTCCACTGCTTGAGCGTCTCGTAGCTGAAGCCGAGCTTCTCGAGGTTCACGCTGGCGCGGTCGTTGTCGATGATTCGGATCACGACCTTTTCGCCATACTTGCCCGGCATCGTGCTGACGCGCAGATCGATCGGCCGCTTGTCCATCATCACGTGGATGCCGCCGTCCTGCGGCAACCGGCGTTCGGAGATGTCCAGGCCGGCCATGATCTTCACGCGCGACGCCACGGCTGCGTGCATCTGGTGCGGCGGGCGGAGCTTTTCGACCAGGCGCCCGTCGATGCGATAGCGGACACGCAGCGCGTTCTCGCCCGGCTCGATGTGAATATCGCTGGCCCCCTCCTTGACGGCATTGTAGATGCAGTAGTTAACGAGCTTGACGACGGGCGAATCGCCAGCCGCCTGCTCGAGGTTGGCCAGGTCCTGGACCTGCTTCTGCTCGATGAGGGCAAACTCTTCGGGCTTGACCTCTTCGATGATGTCGTCGATGACGAAGACCTTGTCCTGCGGCAGGTAGGTCTGCAGGGTGTTGCGGATGTCGCGCGAAGTCGCGGCGACGACCTGCACCTGATGGCCGCTGAGCCGTTCGATCTCTTCCAGCAGGAAGACGTTGGCCGGCTCGGCGACGGCGACGGTGAGCGTGCCTTCGACCAGGAACAGCGGCAGGACCTGGTGCTGCTCGAGGAAGTCCTTGGGCAGGACGTCGATGACCTTTGGATCAGCAATGCGCGGGCTGACGCGGGCGTAAGGAACCTGATACGCCTCAGCCAGCACCTCGGTGATCTGGTCTTCCGAGCAGATGCGCAGCTCGATCAGCACCTCGCCCAGGAGTTTCTGGTGGTTCGATCGCCGCTGCTCCTCGAGCGCACGCTGGAGCTGATCCGGCTTGACAAAGCCGCGGTTTAATAGGAGTTGTCCAAGAGGTTGTCGTTGAACAGTGGCGATCATGCAGCGCTACTCTCAGAGCAGATCGGCCCATGGGGGGCGGGTCTTAATCAGGGCGTGCCCCACTTTGCGCGCGACTTCCGCACAGGGCCGATAATGCCGCGCCTGCCGGGGGCGGCATTGCATTTGCATGATCGCCCTGCATGAAACTTGCGAATTGGTCGAACCGCCGAAGGCGGCCGGATATGGGGGATGTGCTGAAGGGGGCCGCGATCGGCATGGCTGCCGGCGTGGCGGCGGCATGGGTCATGCAGCAGTTCCAGACGGCGGCTGCCCAGGGCGTCAAGAAAGCCCGCCAGTCGATGGGCCTCCCCCAGCCGACGATCGGTCCGCGCGCCGATGGCCGCGATCCGCAGGAGCAGCAACAGGGCGAGCCCTCCGCCATCCGCGCCGCCACGGCTGTAGCCGAGCGCGTCCTGCATCGCCCCATCCCAAAAGAACATGAGGAGACGGCCGGCGCGATCGCGCATTACGGGCTGGGTGCATTCTGCGGCGCAGCCTACGGCGCCGCGGCTGAGCTGACGCCGCATGTCACAGCCGGCCACGGCACAGCCTTCGGCGCGGCTGTCTGGTTGCTAGCCGATGAGATCGCCGTGCCGGCGCTGGGGTTGTCCCTGCCGCCGACTAAGCATCCCCCTTCCACACACCTGTTCGCCCTCTCGTCCCACCTGGTCTTCGGCGCAACGACGGAACTCCTCCGCCGGGCCATGCGCGATCGCATGTGACAGGGTTCGCGGTGCAGGCGTGACGTTCGCGATTCCGACGGCAAGCCAGAGTGAGACCCTCTTGTCATGGACGGATCGGCACGACCATCGGCGCGATCAGAACTCCGCATGCTTCGGCGTGCGCGGGAATGGGATCACATCTCGCACGTTCTGCATGCCGGTGACGTACATGATCGTCCGCTCGAATCCCAAGCCGAAACCCGCATGCGGCACGGAGCCGTATCGCCGCAGGTCGCGATACCACTGGTAGTTGGCTGGATTCAGCCCGCACTCTGCCATCCGCTGATCCAGCACATCAAGCCGATCCTCGCGCTGGCTGCCGCCGATGATCTCGCCAATCCCCGGCGCCAGCACGTCCATGGCTGCGACGGTCTTCCCGTCGTCGTTCAGACGCATGTAGAAGGCCTTGATCTCCTTGGGATAGTTCATCACGACCACCGGCCGCTTAACGTATTCCTCCGTCAGCCAGCGCTCGTGCTCCGACTGCAGATCCATCCCCCACTTCACGGGGAACTCAAAGTTCTTGCCGCTCTTCTCCAGCGCCGCGATCGCATCGGTGTAGTCCATCCGCTCGAAGCTCGAATCGACGAACGACTCCAGCCGCTGGATGCAGTCCTTGTCGATCCGCTGAGCAAAAAAGGCCATATCATCCTGCCGCTCGTCGAGGACGGCGCGGAAGATGTATTTGAGAAACGACTCCGCGAGCGCCGCATCGGCTGCCAGATCGGCGAAGGCCACCTCCGGCTCGATCATCCAGAACTCCGCCAGATGCCGCGGTGTGAAGCTCCACTCGGCTCGGAACGTCGGCCCGAAGGTGTAGACCTTGCTCATTGCCAGGCAGTACGCCTCGACGTTGAGCTGGCCGGAGACGGTCAGCGATGCTTCGCGCGCGAAGAAGTCCTGCGACCAGTCGATCTTGCCTTCCGGTGTGCGCGGCAGGTTGGCCAGATCGAGCGTGCTCACGCGGAACATCGCCCCCGCCCCTTCGCAGTCCGAACAGGTGATGATCGGCGTGTGGATCCAGTAGAAGCCGTTCTCATGGAAGAAGCGGTGGATCGCCATGCTCAGCGTATGGCGGACACGGGTGACGGCGCCGAAGGTGTTGGTGCGCGGGCGGAGATGGGCGACCTCACGGAGATACTCGAAGGTGTGCTGCTTCGGCTGGATGGGATAGGTATCCGGGTCGTCGACAAAGCCGACGGCCTGGATCTGATCTGCCTGAATTTCATAGGCTTGCCCCTTGCCCTGCGATCGCACAAGCTTGCCGGTGGCGATGACGGATGCACCAGTCGTGAGGCGGAGCACTTCCGACTGGTAGTTGGGCAGTTCGCCCGGGGCGACCACCTGGATCGAGTCGAAGCACGAGCCGTCGTTGAGGGTGATGAACGAGAATCCCCCCTTGGAATCGCGGCGGGTGCGGACCCATCCTTTGACCGTCACCTGGGCGTTCTCCGCCGGCTGACCAGCCAGCGCCTGCTTAATTGACACTTCGGGCATGATCTATGACTCCTTCGACAGATCGTTACCAGCGATCAAGTTATCCTGATTTGCCGGGGGCCGAAAGGGAACATGTCGCGCTTCGGCCCTGATTTTCCCGGCTCGGACGAAGCCGGATTGCTTGCAAACAGGGGCACCCTCCCCTACCTTTTGCGAACTGTAGACTCTCGCTCACGAAAGGTAGATCCAATGGCCACTCCGGCAGTTCAGCTCTATACGCTTCGCGAATACACCAAGACTCCCGCCGACATCGCCAAGACGCTCAAGCGTGTCAAAGAAATCGGCTACAACGCAGTGCAGGCTTCGGCCATGGGGCCGATCGATCCCAAGGAGTTCAAGAAGATCCTGGACGGCGAGGGTCTGGTCTGCTGCGCCACGCATATCAAGCTCGAACACATGCGGGATGAGACGCAGCGCGTGATCGACGAGCACAAGCTGTGGGGCTGCGAGCTGACGGCGATCGGCGGGTTCTTCCCGAAGGAAAATGTCACCGCCCAGACCTGGATCGACTTCGCCAGGCAGTACAACGAGATCGCCAGGAAGTTCGAGGGGTCGGGCGTCCGCATCGGCTACCACAACCACTCGCATGAGCTGGTGAAGTACGACGGCAAGACCGCGCTGCAGATCCTGCTTGAGCAGTTGGATCCGAGCGTGTGGATGGAGATCGACACCTATTGGATCACCCACGGCGGCGGCGATCCGATCCAGTGGATCAACAAGTGCGCCAGCCGCCTGCCGGCGGTCCATCTGAAGGACATGGCCATCAGCATCGAGCGGCAGCAGTACATGGCTGAGGTCGGCGTGGGCAACCTCAACTGGGATGACATTCTCGCCGCCTGCCGCCAGGCCAACACGAAGTGGTATATTGTCGAGCAGGATATCTGCTACCGCGATCCGTTCGAGTCGCTGAAAATCAGTCTGGAGAATCTCAAGGCGATGGGGTTGAAGCCGTAGCCATGAGACTGAGAGACGAAGAGACGAAGTGCGCGGTGTTACTGCCAAAGGCGAACTGATCACTGGCAACCAACCACCGGCAACTGACAACTAACAAAACCACCATGATCGACAAGATCTTCAAAGCCTACGACGTCCGCGCGACGTATCCCACGCCGCTGAACGAAGAAGATGCCTGGAAGGTCGGTCACGGCACGGGTCAGTACCTCAAGCGCTCGCGCCAGAACCTGCCGCCCGAGCAGCGCGTCAAGCGCGAAGACGCGGTCGTCGTCGGCCGGGACATGCGGCCGCACTCCGAGTCGCTCTGCCAGGCGCTGACCGAAGGTCTGCGATCGACGGGCATGAACGTCATCGACGTCGGCATGGTCGATACGTCGTTCGTCTACTTCGCGGTGAACCATCTGGACGCCGTCGGCGGGATCATGACCACCGCGTCGCACAACCCCGTCAACTACAACGGCTTCAAGATCTCCGGCCCCAAGGCCAAGCCGATCGGCGCGGCCTCCGGCCTGGACGACATCAAGCGCATCGCGATGTCGCTGCACCGCGTCGGCACGACCGGCGTCCAGGGCAGCTACGAGCAGCTCGATCTGTGGGACGAGTACAAGAAGAAGGTGCTCAGCTTCCTGGAGCTGAAGCGCCCGCTGACCGTCGCCGTCGACGCCAGCAACGGCATGGCCGGCAAGATGGTCCCCAAGGTCTTCGGCGATGTGCCGAATCTGAAGATCATCCCCCTGCTGTTCGAAATCACCGGCTCGTTCGTGCACGAGCCCAATCCGCTGGTCGAGAAGAACCTCGACATGCTGAAAGCCAGGATGCGTGAGCAGCCAGCGGACCTGGGCGCCTGCTTCGACGGCGATGCCGACCGCTGCATGTTCCTGGACGAAACCGGCCGCTACATCAGCTCGGACATGATCACGGCGCTGATGGCGACCGACTTCCTCAAGAAGCCCGAGAACAAGGGCGCAGCCGTCGTCTACGACCTTCGCTCCAGCCACGTCGTGCCCGACACCGTCAAGGCCCTGGGCGGCGTGCCGGTGCGCGATCGCGTCGGCCATGCCTTCATCAAGAAGACCATGGCTGAGAAGCAGGCCGTCTTCGGCGGCGAGCTGTCCGGCCATATCTACTTCCGCGACTATTATTTCGCCGATTCGGCGGCTGTCGCCTTCGCCGTGATGCTGTCGATCCTGTCGAAGCAGGATCAGCCGCTGTCGAAGCTGATCGATCAGTACCGCACCTATCACCAGAGCGGCGAGATCAACTTCCAGGTCGAGGACAAGGACGCCAAGATCCGCGAACTGGCCGACCGCTATCGCGCCGGCAAGATCGACTATCTCGACGGCATCACCGTGGAGCTGGGCGACTGGTGGTTCAACGTCCGCAAGAGCAACACCGAGCCGCTGCTCCGCCTCAACCTCGAAGCCAAAACCCGCGAGATGCTCGAGGAGAAGCTCAGCGAGCTCAAGCAGTTGCTGGGCGAACCCGTCGCCGGGCACTAAATCGCCAATTCGTTAAGTACCGGCACGCACCTGTCTTGCCGCCAGCTTCCATGGGCGGCCCGACAGATGCGTGCCGTTTTTTATGCGCCCCCCTGCGGCGATTTGCGCCCCGCAATCGCCCGAATTCTCGTTGCCCTGGCGCATCGACGCGCCGGATAATGCCAGAAGTCGTTCACGTCTGATTGCTCCAACCTGGAGGTTCTATGCTCAAGCCTCACATTTCGAGCGGCGGCCGGTATCCCGTTCTGCGCTCGCTGGCCATCCTGTATCTGCTGAGCGGCTGCGTCGCGGCGATTGCCGCATTGGGCGTCGCCCTGTGGGCATCGATCAGCGGCCCGGGCGACATGGTGGATCGCCTGATCATGGCCATCGGCGCGCTGGCTGCGGGGTTCTTCGTGACGATCACGGCTTTCGCGATCGCCGAGGTGCTCAAGCTGTTCATCGATGTGGAGCACAACACGCGCATGGCTGGCCATGTCCAGGCGCCGGCGGCATCCACCGGCGACGGCATGCGAGCCGGTGGCCGCATCGGCTTGCTCGAAGACGAGCCAGCCGAAGTCGCCCTCATGCGGGGCCACTGACATCCCGCGAGGGCGTCCAAATCATGGATGAGGCTGCGGGCGCCGATCGCAATGCGCCCGCAGCGACCCTCACATGCCAGCCACCGCCGGCCATAGAAATGGCACGCGCATCGCGCCTGTGCAGCATCCATCCGGGGCTGTGTGCGTGATGCACGTGCCACCGCCGGCTGATCGGTCCACAGCGAGAAAATGATCTAGCGAGTCCCCTCGCGCCCGCGGGCCTGCGGGCCCGACGCCTCAAGCGTATACGGCTTGGGCACAAACAGCAGCAGCCGCTCCAGCCGCTCGGGCTCCCCCTCGACAACCAAAAAGTTGCGCCCCACGCTCGTCTTGAGCTGCGCCTCCGGCGACGGCGCGACAACCAGGAACCCCTCCATCGGGATGTCCACCACGAGGTTCAGGTCATACACATGCTCGGGCGCGACATACTCGATGGTCCGGCCCTCGCGATCCCCCACAAACTCCAGGTGCCGCCGCACCGACCGCACCACCGGACACAGCGACACCCGCACCGACCCGACCTGCCGGGGCGTCGGCTCGAATGAGAGCTGCCACAGGTTGACCGATCGCTCGAACGAGCGGCCTTTCATGCGGTTGTTGGCATCGAACACGAACAGGTTCTGATGCACCGTCTCCGCCCGCATGGGCAGTTCGATGTTGCGGGCTTCGCGGGCGATGTGGATGCGCTTGTCGGCGCGCGCCGGGTTCTGGTCGATGATCTGCTTGAAATACGGCCATTCGCTCGCCGGCGCCGAGCCGACGCGCACGCCGTTGCGCCAGAGGATGTCGAACGTGCCCACGTCGACGACCTGCTCGTCCAGCCGCTTCCAGAAATCCGCACTGCCGCTGAGCGCGCCATAGGGGACGAGAATCTCGTACACCTCCATGTGGATTAGCAGCCGTACGGGGTCGGGCGCGTCAGCCGGGGCTGGACGCGGATGCAGCGGATTGTTGGTGACCAGCGACGGCTCGCTGCGCGCCGGGGCCTGCGGCGTCGGCGGTGTCCTGGGCGGACATCCCGTCGCCGCCAGCAGCAATGCCCCAGCCACGCCGCCGTGCAGGCACGCGCGCCATCGGGCATGAGGATGTCCGGTTGTACAGGCCATCAGCTCTGTTCGGCGATCAGGTCGATCACGATATCCAGGCCCTCGTCCCACTGCTCGCTGGTGATGTTTATCGGCGGTGCGAGGCGGATGACTTTCTGCGCTGTCAGATTAATCACGACGCCCCGCTCCAGGCCGCGCTCGACAATCCGCTGAGGCGGGTTGCGCAGCTCGATGCCCAGGAACAGCCCGCTGCCACGCACATCGGCAATGCCGGCGCGGGCCTTGTCGCTGGTACGCAGCTTGGCGACGGCATGTTCCCCCAGGGCCGTGGCGTGGGCGGTGAGCTTCTCGCGTTCGATCACATCGAGCACAGCCGTAGCCGCCGCCATGCAAATCGGATTGCCGCCGAGCGTGCTGCCGTGCTTGCCCGGAACCATCAGCTTCGCCAGCTCCGGCTTGGCGAACATCACCCCGACCGGCAGCCCGCCGCCAATCGCCTTGCCGAGCGTCATGATGTCCGGCTCGACGATCTGCTGGTTGCTGTCGCGCACGTGCTGATGGCCGAACCAGCGCCCCGTGCGCCCGCAGCCGGTCCAAACCTCGTCGAAGATCAGCGTCAGCCCCTTCTCATCGCACAGCCGCCGGATCTTCTCGACATGGCCAGGCGGGTAGACGTTGATCCCGCCTTCGCCCTGGATCGGCTCCATGATGATGCAGCAGGTTTCGTCATCCACCGCAGCCGCGATGGCATCGAAATCCATCGCATCGACATTGGTGAACCCCGGCACCAGCGGGCCAAAACCCTCGCGTACCTTGGGATTGCCCGTTGCGGCGATCATCGCCAGCGTCCGGCCGTGGAAGCTCTTGATGAGGCTGATCGTCTTCCATCGCTTGCCGCCGTCGTGCATGCCCCGCAGGCGGGCGAGCTTGATGGCGGCTTCATTGGCATCGGCGCCGCCGTGGCAGAAGAAGGCCTGCCCCTTAAAGGCATGGCGGTTCAGCCGCTCGGCCAGCTCCAACTGCGGGCGTGTGTAGAACGTGTTGCCCACGTGCCACAGCCGCCCCGCCTGCTCACGCACCGCCTCCACCAGCGCGGGGTGCGCATGGCCCAGAATGGCTCCACCGAATCCAGCGAACAGGTCCAGGTAGCGCTTCCCGTTCACGTCCCACAGATACGCCCCTTCACCCCGGTCGATGACGACCGGAAAGCGACCGTAATTCTGCATCAGGACCGCATTGGACCGCTCGACCAGTTCGGACATTGCATCTGCCATTCGATGTAAACTCCCGTTGCACTGAAAGTGTGGCAGGATACCACATCGGCGCCCCCCTTAGAAACAATCCCCTCCCCGGATTCCCCAAGGCGTATGCGAAACTACAGATGTGCTCGCCAGCAATCTCCCGCAGCGCAGGGATGGGTATGGGCAGGCCCGCCGGCCGCTATCGCGACGCCCCCGCCCCTTCACGCTCGACGACGGCAGGCGATTCTCCGAAGACATCGCTGATCGCCAACCAGGCGGCATTCTCAGCCGACTGCACGTACGGCTGCTCCCAGAACGACACCCGCACCCTCGATCGAATCCCCGGCAGGACCCGATCGGGCAATTCATCCTGAATGTACTGCTGCAGGATCGTGTGCCGCCCTAGCGGGCTGGCGATCACCAGCCGCGCAGGGCGCATGAAATTGACCGCATTGCCCAACCCCGTCACAAGCAGATCCAGCAGGCGCAGCAGGGCCTGCCGATCCGGTCCGGGATCGGCCAGGACTTCATCCAGCGATCGCTCGGTCTTCGCGCCGAAGTGCTTCAACTGGCGGCTGCTGACGATTCGCTCCAGGCAGCCGACCTGCCCGCAGTAACAGCGGTCGGTCTCAACCGCCAGGCGCGTGTGGCCGAGCTCGTTGCCGGCTGTCACGCTCCCCCGCTGAGGCCGGCCGTCGATCAGCACCGACGCGCCCAGCCGGCCATCATCGATGCCCACCAGCATCACCTCCCCCTCCGGCGATTCGCTGGTCATCAGCCAGCGCATTGATAGCGCATGCAGGTCATTGTCGAGGATGACCGGGATATCCCCGGCTGCCTGGTAGATGGGTTTCAGCGACACCGGCGACGCCGACGGCAGCGCTGAGCTGAACAGCAGCGCCTGCCCGGCTGGGTCGACCACACCCGTCACCGTGATGCCGATGCTGAAGATGGCAGGGTCGATCGCCTGCTTCAGCGATCTTGCGGCCAGCGTGATCAGATCGCCGTTCTCACGCGACTGCCCCCCGACGCGCCGCACGATCTCCTCCCCCAACGGGCGGCCCATCGGGTCCAGCCGCGCCACGCGCACTTCGCCCGGCGACAGCGAGATCCCCAGAAACTTCCGGCGATCCGGATCGATGACCACCGGCGTCTGCGGACGCCCGCGCTCGGCTGACGATGCGGGCTTGCCGTTGCGTACCAGCCCCGCACGGATCAGCAGCGCCACCGACTGTCCTGTGAGGGTCGGATGCACGCCGGTGATCTGGTGAATCTCCGATCGCGCCAGCCCGCCGCGCCGCCACAGCAGCGCCGCAAACTGCCGTTCACGCTTGCCCAGCGTGACCGTCTTGGCGCGCCGGTTCGCCCGGCTGGTTGGTGTTCGGGCCATCAATTTACTCCCCGTTGCGCTTGCCATATTCTACAGATTAGTGTATTAAATATCCACCATGCTCACACCACCCCAGGAACGGATTGCGTCCCGCATCTTTGACACCGCCAAACAGGCCAGCGCCTTTGTGGCCCGTGAGATCGCTAACCTGATCCGCCAGCGCGCGGCTGAAGGACGTAACGCCGTCCTCGGCCTGGCCACCGGCAGCACACCCACGGGCGTCTACGACGAGCTGGTCCGCCTGCATCGCGAGGAAGGTCTGTCGTTCAAGAACGTCATCACCTTCAACCTCGACGAATACTATCCGATGCAGCCCAATGCGCTGCAGAGCTACGTGCGGTTCATGCACGAGTACCTGTTCGATCTGGTCGACATCCCTGCGGAGAATATCAATATTCCCGACGGGACGATCGCACCCGAGCAGGTGGCCGATTACTGCCGCCAGTATGAGCAGCGCATCCGCGATGCCGGCGGCATCGACCTGCAGATCCTGGGCATCGGCCGCAGCGGCCATATCGGCTTCAACGAGCCGGGCAGCTCCGCCGACAGCCGCACGCGCCTCATCACGCTCGACACAATCACGCGTCTGGACGCAGCCGCCGACTTCTTCGGCGAGCAGTACGTCCCCCGCCGTGCCATCACCATGGGTGTCGGCACGATCCTGGAGGCGCGCAGGATTATCCTGATGGCCTTCGGTGAGTCCAAGGCCCCCATCATCCGCCAGGCGATGGAAGGCCCCGTCACCAGCCGCGTCTCAGCCAGCTATCTGCAGAACCATCCCGACGCGCTGTTCGTCCTCGATCCGGCGGCGGCCGCCGAGCTGACGCGCTTCAAGCATCCGTGGAGCGTCGGCCCGATGAAGTGGGACGACCCGCACCTGGTCCGCAAGGCCGTCATCTGGCTGTCGCTGGAGAAGAAGAAGCCCATCCTCCTGCTGACCGAAGACGACTACAACGAAGCCGGCCTGCAGGATCTGGTCGCCCAGCGCGGCCGCGCCTACGACACCAACATTGACGTGTTCCGCAGCCTGACGGCCTGCATCACCGGATGGCCTGGCGGCAAGCCCGAATCGCGCAAGCGCCCGGGCGACATCAGCCGGCCGACCGACCGCATCTTCCCGAAGCGCTGCCTGATCTTCTCGCCGCATCCCGATGACGACGTCATCAGTATGGGCGGCACGCTCATCCGTCTGGTCGACCAGGGCCACGACGTCCATGTCGCCTACCAGACCAGCGGCAATATCGCCGTCTTCGACGCCGATGCCATCCGCTTCACCGACTTCGCCAGCGACTTCGCCCGCATGATCGGCGCGGATGTCACGCAGTTCGAAGCCGTCGAGCGGCACCTGGAGGAGTTCCTCCGCAACAAGCAGCCTGGCCAGGCGGACAGCCCGCGCATCACGGCCATCAAGGGCCTGATCCGCCGCGGCGAAGCCCGCGCCGCCTGCCGCGAGTGCGGCGTGCCCATGGACAATCTGCACTTCCTGGACATGCCGTTCTACGAGACCGGCACCATCAAGAAGAAGCCCCTCAGCGAGGCCGACGTGCAGATCATCGTCGACCTGCTGCAGAAGCTTCAGCCGCATCAGATCTACGCGGCTGGCGACCTGTCCGACCCGCACGGCACGCACCGCGTCTGCCTCGAGGCCATCTTCCAGGCGATCGATCGCCTGAAGGACGAGCAGTGGCTGAAGGACTGCGAAATCTGGCTGTACCGCGGCGCCTGGCAGGAATGGGAGCCGGACAAGATCGACATGGCGGTGCCCCTCTCCCCCGAGGAAGTCGAGCGCAAACGTCTGGCGATCTTCCGCCACCAGAGCCAGAAGGACAAGGCAATGTTCCCCGGCACCGACAAGCGCGAGTTCTGGCAGCGTGCCGAGGATCGCAACCGCGCGACAGCCGAGCTGTTCGACCGCCTCGGTCTGGCCCAGTACGCCGCCATAGAAGGTTTCGTCCGCTGGATCCCCCAGTGGGCCGCCGATGGGACGATGAAGACGGTGTAGACCAAAGAGCGACGAAGCGACGGAGCGACGAAGGAGTCTCCCTCAAGCTGCGGCGATTCGTCGGTTCAGAGACGAAGTGGCGGACGGTACCTGCCAACCGCTAACTGACAATTGACCAGGACCATGATAGGCTCACGCCCCAAAGCGTGAGCCTATGTCTTTTCGTCTCCTCAATGACCAGCAGCTCCTTGCGGAGTGCCGCGAGGATCATTTCCGCTCCGGCGGCCCCGGCGGGCAGGCGCGGCAGAAGACCTCCAATGGCGTGCGCCTGGTCCATCAGCCGACGGGGCTGATCGTCACCGCGACCGAATCCCGCTCGCTCAGCGAAAACCGCCTGTATGCCCTGCGCCGGCTCCGCCTGAAGCTTGCGACCGACCTGCGCGAGCCGATCGACCTGCAGCACTTCGAGCCGCCGGACTGGTTCCTCACGATCCGCCGCAACAACCGGATCGAGGCCTCGCATCGCCACCCGCTCTACGCAGCCGCGGCTGGTTTGGTGCTGGACCTGCTCGACGCCCTGGCCGGCAACCCGGCTCACGTGGCGGTGAACCTCGGTGTCTCCACAACCGCTGTCATCCGCCTGCTGGAATCAGATCCCCACCTCTGGACCGCAGCCAACCAGATTCGGGCGAAATACTCAATGCCGCCGCTGACGCGCCGGGGGTAGTTCTCGGGGTTTGTTGCCAGTTTCCAGTTGTGAGTTGCCAGTGATAGCCGGCTGGCGCATCAGATGGCGGACGACCCTTATTCGCCTTGATCCGGCGTGGGCGCGGGCTGCTTCTGGTACAGCAGGAATGGCTTGTCGATTTCACGGGCGACTTCCTTCCACCCCGCCCGCTCAAGCCAGTCTCCCGACCACCCGCGCCGTCGCCAGGCGATCAGGTATTCCACGCCCAGGCGGTCGAGGTCCGCGAGGATGTCCTCGCGCCGCTGGCGCGGCTGGGGCTCGCCGTAATAGCGCCAATCCCGATAGAACGCCAGGTACAGCGACTGCCCCCAGTTACTCGTCGATGCGACCGTCGCCCCCGCCGGCACGACCCCTTCCAACTCGCGCGCCCAACGCATCACCGTCTCCCCTTGCCCGTTGGCGCGGTCCAGGGATTCCAGCGGGAAACTGACGAACGTATACCCCAGCACCGCGGCGGCCAGGCTCCGTCGCCACCAGCCGCTCATCAGCCCCTTGCGCGACGCTCGCGCGACCGCATACATCCCCGCGATCAGCGCCATCAGCACCACCGGCGTCAGGAAACGCCGTTCGATGTGCATCACGAGATACCCCAGCGGATACAGCAGGATCCCGGCAGCGAGGATCAGCCCCGGCCGGCGAGGCCGCACGTCGGCTCGCGACAACGCCACAAGCCCCGCGATCACCAGGATCGGATACAGCACAGGCGTATACCGCCCCAGCACAGCCGTGGCCTGATCAAAGTTGCGTTTGACCTGCTTCCACAGGTACTCGCGGTCTTCGGCTGTCGCCAGCGGATCCCAGGCCGGCAACCGATCGATATGCCAGGAGATGTCATCCCACGCGCTGATCGCGAGCGGATCAGCCGGCTCGAGAAAGCCGGCCCAGTGCATGACCTGTCCGGGCGAATTGGGCGCGTCGATGCGCAGGTTGTAGCGCCCCGTACTGCCGAACATGAAGGTGCCATACTTGTTCACCAGCAGCGCCCCCCAGGCGCCGACGATCAGGCCCATCGTCACGACCGTGACCAGGCTGGACGCGATCAGCCGTCGCCGCTCGCCCCGCTGGCCGGGGAAGATCAGCTCGATCCCGCGCACAAGCGCAAAATGCCCCGCCACGAACGGTAGCGCGTACGCCTTGGCCAGGTACGCAGTTGCGCCGGCCAGGCCGATCCACGCGCCGCGCGCCCAGTTCTCGGTATTGGCCGGATTGGCCATGCTCCCCAGGTAGAACAGCAGCGTGCAGGCGACCAGGAGATCAGACGTAGTGACAGCATAGACGGCTTCGACCACCAGCGGCACGGCTGCGGCACAGGCGATCGTCCGCACGTCCGCCTGCACGCGGGCATGGCGCATCAGACGCCACATGCCCGCCAGCGTCGCCCCGCCGATGCCGATCCCCACCAGCTTGGCTGACAGCAGCGGATCGATCCGCAGCCAAAGCAGCGGCACTATCAGCCACGAATAAAGCGGGCTCCAATAGGCATTGATCGCGTCCCCCAGCGCCCCGGTCGCGTACTTACGGGCGACGGAGATGTACCCGACGCCGTCGGGGTTGATCTGATAGCGATGGCTGGGCAACTGGCTGAAGGCCAGCCACAGATACAACCCCGCCACGAGGACAGGCCCGATCCAGGGAACAATCCGCCGCAACACCGCCCGCCAGGCGATCCGTCGCTGGGGCGCCTCCGTCGCCAGGTCGGCATGAACGACAGGAGGTTGTGTATCCATCAATTCCATCGCTCGCCCGAACCCGATACCTCAGATGCGCCGCAGGCGTTGAATGGTGTTCTCAGTTGCGAGTTGCCAGTTGCAAGTTGCCAGTGGTGTTACTTGTTACGGGTTACTCGTTACTTACAGTTGCGAGGGCGAAGGCTCTGCTGCTCTCCTGATCACCTGCTCCCCTGGTCTATACCCCCTTCGTCGCTCGATTCGATGGCCTCCCGAAGTCGCCCCTTGTGCGCCTCCAGCCGCTTCACGGCCTGCTCATACGACACACCCAGCCGGTCCATCACGACCGCCGCTTTCACGTGGCCCTGGGCCTGGCGCAGGAGGTCCATCGCCTGCGGGGTGTCCAGGCCAGTCAGGATCGAGATGATCCGCGCACCACGGTCCCACAGCTTGCTGTTGGTTGCGCGCAGGTCGACCATCAGGTTCTCGTAGCACTTGCCGAGACGCACCATTGCGGCCGTGCTGAGCATGTTGAGCACGAGCTTGGTGGCTGTGCCGGCTTTGAGGCGTGTCGAGCCGGTGAGGACTTCCGGCCCGACGAGCAGGCGGATCGTCACATCGACATCCGGCTCGCCGCTGAAGGCGCCGACGCAGGTGATGAAGACCGTCTTCGCCCCCAGTTCGCGGGCATGGCGCAGAGCGCCGTGGACAAAGGGGGTGGTCCCGCCGGCTGCGATGCCGACGACGACATCGCGGCTGGCGATGCCATGCTCGTCCATCGCCGACGCGCCCGCCTCGGCATTGTCCTCCGCCCCTTCCTGGGCTTGGAACATGGCCGGTTTTCCGCCGGCGATGATGCCCTGCACCATCGAGGGATCGGTGCGGAACGTCGGGGGACACTCGGCTGCATCCAGCACGCCAAGCCGGCCACTGGTGCCGGCGCCGACATAGAACAGCCGGCCGCCGGCTTCAAACGCCGCGACGACCAGATCAGCCGCCTGCGCCACCTGCTCGCGGACGCGCCCCACCGCCTCGACGGCCAGTCGATCCTGCTGGTGCATCAGATCGACGATCTGCTGCGTCGTCATGGCGTCGAGGCGCATGGACGCATCCAGCCGTTGTTCTGTCAGCAGCTTCGATCGGTCGATCATTTCCGTCGGCCCCGCGCCTTACTGCGGCGATTGCGCACTGTCGCGCCGGTCTTCACGGGTTTGGTCGCCGGCCGCGAGCGGCGAGTCTGGCTGGACTTCGCCTTCTTCGCCGGCTGCGAAGACTCCGTGCCGATCGTGCGTTTGCCCGTCGGCTTGCCTCGCCATTGCACCACGGCGATATCCAGCTCGCGCCTCGGCACATCGACATTGACCACGCGCACTGTCGCCAGATCACCGATCGTGATGCGCATGCCCGTGCTGCGCCCGCGCACCACGCCGGCACGATCATCCACGTCCCACCAGTCGCCGCCCAGGTCCTCGTATCGGACCAGCCCGTCGATCAGGTACTCGGCAAGCTGGATGAAGATGCCGAACTTCGTCACGCTGGTGACGACGCCCTGGAACTCTTCGCCCACACGGTCCTGCATCAGCTCCAGGATCTTCACCGTGCGCAGCTCCGATTCCGCATCGGCACTGCGTCGCTCGGTGAAGCTGATCCGCTTGCCGATCTCCTGCAGCTCCTCGTAG
Source organism: uncultured Phycisphaerales bacterium (assembly GCA_937904525.1). Classification (GTDB taxonomy): domain Bacteria; phylum Planctomycetota; class Phycisphaerae; order Tepidisphaerales; family Tepidisphaeraceae; genus CALEKX01. The sequence continues at coordinate 6,132 of CALEKX010000150.1, read as the reverse complement.
GTGGGCGAACCTTCCATGATGGCTTCGCGGAGCTGCTTGCGGTCACGCGTCCTGGTGTCACGGGCCTGGATATATCGATCGATCAGCCGATGGATTGTCAGATCGGCATAGCGGCGGATCGGTGAGGTGAAGTGGCAGTACTGCTCGCTGGCCAGGGCATAGTGGCCGATGATCTGCGGCGAATACTCCGCTCGTGTGAGGCTTTTGAGCACCGCCAGGTTCACGGCGAAGGCATCGGGACGATCCTTCACCGACTCCAATAGCGCCTGAAGCGCCTTGCGGTCGATGACCTTCGGCAGTTTGTAACCGGCGACGCTGACCTGCGTCCGCAGGCGCTCGCTCTGCTCGGGTTCAGGCTCGGGGTGCGTGCGCCGCAGGAATGGCACATCCAAGCCGTTGAGCAGGCGCGCCACAGCCTCGTTGGCTTCGACCATGAACATCTCGATGATCGTGTGCGTGTAGCTTTCATCCTCGGGGATGGCGCCGGTCACGCGACCTTCCTCATCGAGCACCAGATCCACCTCGGGCAACCCCAGCACGAGCTGGCCAGCCGCCATGCGGCGCTTCTGGATGCGACGCGCCAGCTCGTCCATGTCAGCCAGGAGCTGCAGGACGCTGCGGTCGTAATCCTCGCGCCGGCGCGGGCCATCGGGATGCGGGATCGTCTGTTCGCCATCGAGGATGGCCTGCGCTTCGCGATAGCGCAAGCGCTTGGCTGAGCAGATGATGCTGTTGGCGACCTTCGTGCCGACGGGCCGAGCGTCGGCGTCGAGCTCGATGAAAACGCTCTTGGTCAGCCGCGGCACACCTTCCTGCAGCGAGCAGACGCCGTTGCTGAGGACCTCCGGCAACATCGGGATCACAAAACCGGGGAAGTACGTGCTGTTGCCGCGCTTGGCGGCTTCCTCGTCCAGCGGCGTACCCGGCTCGACGAAGAAGGCGACGTCGGCGATATGCACGCCGAGCTGCCAGTTGCCGTTCTCGAGACGACGGATGGAGATCGCGTCGTCGTAGTCCTTGGCGTCGTCGGGATCGATCGTGATGATCCGCTCGTCGCTGAGGTCCAGGCGGATCTGCCGCTCGCGGTCGAGCGTGGCATTGAAGCGATCGAGGGCCTGCCGCGCCTGCTGCTTGCATTCCTCGGGGAACTCCAGCGGCAGGTTGTACTGGATGATGATCGACCGCAGGTCGACATCTTTCTCGCCCTGTCGGCCGAGGACTTCGGTGATCACGCCGACGGCCGGCTGGCCGTCCTTGGGATACTGCGTCAGCTCGATGCCGACCTTCGTGCCGGGCTTGATGTGGCGCGATCCGGCATCGGGGGCCAGGATCGGCTGGGTAAAGTCGTTGCCGTCGGGCAGGACGACCCACTGGCCGTTCTGCTTGGCCAGCGTGCCGGCGAACTGTGTCTTGCCGCGCTGTTCGATGGCGATGATACGGCCTTCGAACATCTGTCGCCCTTCGCGACGATAGCGGCCGGTGATCTGTGCACGGACGATGTCGCCCGTGATGGCGCCGCCGTTGTCTTCGGGGGCGATGAACAGGTCCTCATGTCCAGCCGGCTGGGTCGGCATGACGAATCCAAACCCACGACGGGTCTGGCGATAGGGACCGATGACGATATTGCGTCCCAGCGATTTGGGTGTGGGCATCTTCTTCAAAAGGGGGTGTTCCTCATTTCCATTGGTGGGGATCGCTGCCGGCTTGTTCGGCGGCAAAACGATCGTCTTGCGTGGGCCGATCATGACCTGATCGGTCTCCAGGAGCATTCGCAGCGCCTCGCGGAACTGCGGATAGGTATGTTCATCGGCAGCGCCGATCTCTCTTGCGATCTGGCGGGGTTTTCGGGGCCGGTATTTGGCGGCCGCCAGATGCTTCAGGATCCGTTCCTGAAGGCTTGTTAGTACTATCGATGCCTGCGGTGCATCCATTGGGATATCGTATCATGAAGTTCCGTAAAGGTCGCACGGGTGTTGAGTGGTTTTCCAGACCCCCGTCAACCGATTAAAATAGAAGGAGAACCGAGGTACGCGTATGGCTAAAGCCAGCAAATCCGAATCCGCCGATCAACCGGCTTCCAAAACCACACGGAAAAAGGCCCCCGCGAAGGCAAAGTCGACGGCTACGACGAAGGCGAAGACATCGTCGTCCCGCGGCGCCAAGGCTGCGCCTGCGGCGCCGGCGGATGTGCCGATGATCGACACCAGCCTGGCCGCCCAGACGGCGGCCCGGATGCTGCTGGCTCGGGCGACCGGCCACGTGCCTGCCACGCCGCCAACCGGCGACTCGTCCACGATCAAAGAGCTGAAAGAACAACTTGCCAAGCCCAAGGCGGCGCTCAACAGCCTGCTACAAGCGACTGGCGGCGGGTCCAGCCTGCCGGGCAGTCATCTGCCGCATCCGCGCGGCCAGATCGGGCGGGCTTCCACCCACGGCACCGATGCGACGCGGACGGGTGTCCCCCGTCGCACGGCCGGCTGATCAGTATTACGTCCGCCGGGGCCGAAGGTTCTGGCGGGCGTGCTCCACGAGCATCTCGAACAGGGCCACGTGCGCCGGTTCGCCATCGGCAGCCAGGCGCTCGGCATGCCATTGGACGCCGACATACAGCGGCAACGCCGGGTCCTCCACCCCCTCGATCACGCCGTCAGGGGCCTTCGCGAAGACCCTCAAGCCATTGCCCACGCGCGCGACGGCTTCACGATGGCTGGTGTTGACGCTGATACGCGTCTGGCGGAGGCGTCGGGCGTAGATGGAATCGGGATCCAGCTCCACGTCATGTCGCCTGGCCCATCCCAGGTCCAGCCGGCGATGCTCCAGCGCTCCCTCCCGCGGCACATCGGGCAGGAACTGGTGCAGGCTGCCGCCGCGATGGACGTTCATGAGCTGGCAGCCGAAGCAGATCCCCAACACCGGCATCCGCCGCCGCTCGATCTCGGCCAGCAGCGCCCGCTCCCATCGCTCGCGTCGCGGGTCGCACGGGACGGCCTCGGGATGACGCGCCTCCCCCCAGGCGGACGGGTCCAGGTCGTCGCCACCGCTCAGAAGCATCGCATCCACACCGTCGAGCACGTCTCCGACCAGTGACAGATCGTCCCGATACGGCAGGATCACCGCCAGGCCCCCCGCTCGCTCCACAGCCATCGGATAGGCCTGCGGCACGATCTGCTGCGTGTACTCACTGTTGTGATCGGCTGTAATTCCGATGATCGGGCGAGGCATATGGGACAGTGTGGGGCGGCGCGGCATAGTGTCAACCGATGTGATTGCGGATTTTGGATTGTGGATTTTGGACTGGGTGCAGCGCGATCGGCCCCGTCCCTTCGTCGCTACGTCGCTCCTCCCCTCCCCCCTCCTAGCCCGTCCGGCGTTCTGCGTATACCATCCCCACATATGCGTTTCACGAAGATGCACGGCATTGGGAATGACTACGTTTACGTCAATGGGTTCGAGGAGAAGATCGACGACCCCGCGGCTTTGGCGCAGCGGGTGGCGGATAGGCATTTTGGGGTCGGCGGCGACGGGCTGATCCTCATCCTCCCCTCCGACAAGGCCGACGTGCGGATGCGGATGTTCAACGCCGACGGCAGCGAAGCCGAGATGTGCGGCAACGGCGTCCGCTGCGTCGCCAAGTACACGTATGACCATGGGTTATCGAAGAACAACCCCCTGAAGGTCGAAACCGGCGCCGGCGTGCTGACGCTTCAGCTTCACACCGGCCCCAGTGGCCGCGTGAAGCGCGTCACCGTCGACATGGGCCAGCCGATCCTCGAGCTGGAGAAGATCCCTGTCGATCGCAACCATTTGACTGGCAAGGGCTTGGGCGAACACGCGTGGCAGATCGCCCTGGATTCGCCTGGCGCAAAGTCGGCTGAGTGCGTCTTCGTCTCCATGGGCAACCCCCATGCCGTCATCTATCAGCCGAACGTCGACAGCGTGGATCTGCCCGCCATCGGCCCGGTGGTCGAATATCACAAAGCCTTCCCGCGGCGGATCAACGCCCACTGGGTCGAGGTCATCTCCCCCACCGAGGTGAAGATGCGCACCTGGGAGCGCGGCAGCGGCATCACGCTGGCTTGCGGGACGGGCGCCTGCGCCGTCTGCGTCGCGGGCGTGCTGACGGGCAGGACCGAGCGCAAGATCCTCGCCCATCTGCCCGGCGGCGACCTGGAGCTCGAATGGCGCGAGTCGGACAACCACGTTTACATGACCGGCCCTGCCACGGAAGTGTTCAGCGGCGAGCTGTCTGTGGATGAGTAACCCGGCTGGGGCATGAGCAAAGCGCCACGATCTGGCAATGCGCAAGGAGGGCAGGCCATTGCCTGCCGCAACCGATCGCGCAAGGGCAATCAACAGGCTGGCAAGTGACGGCACGCAATCGTGTGCCCCGCGCTGTGGCGCGGCCGAGACGCCTGCCCACGGTTTGGCAAAGCGATGTGAAGAGAGGAGACCGCCTTGGCTTACTGGCTGCTGAAGACGGAACCGGACTGCTACAACTGGGATGATCTGGTGCGCGACAAGAAGACGGTGTGGGATGGCGTCTCCAATGCGCTGGCCCTCAAGCACATCCGCTCGATGAAGAAAGGCGACCAGGCCGTCATCTACCACACCGGCAAGGAGAAGGCGGCTGTGGGACTCGCGACGATCGTGTCCGATCCATATGCCGATCCGAAGGAAGACGACCCGCGTCTGGCTGTCGTCGACATCAAGATCGGCAAGGCGCTCAAGCAGCCCGTGACACTCTCCGACTTCAAAGCCGACCCGACCTTCGACGGCTGGGAACTGATCCGCATCAGCCGCCTCAGCGTCGTCCCCATGCCTGAACGCATGTGGAAACGCATGCTGGAGTTGGCGGAGAGCGAGGACTGATGCGGTACTGGGTGCTGTCTCAATGTGCACATGTCTGCCGCAGGAGGTGATCTCGGATGAACGATCCCATCCTGAACACCGTCCGGGAAAAGTACGCAGCCACCGCCACTGCTGGTCTGTCCAGCCATGTCGCCGGTGTGCGGGCGATTGCTGAGGCATTCGGGTACACCGAGGCAGACCTGTCAGCTATTCCAGCCGAAGCGAACATGGGGCTGGGCTGCGGCAATCCGACCGCCTTCGCGAGCCTGCGCGAAGGTGAGGTCGTCGTCGACCTGGGCTGCGGCGGCGGGCTGGATGTCTTCCTGGCAGCCGCCAAGGTCGGTCCGAGCGGCAAGGCCATCGGCATCGACATGACGCCGGCGATGATCGAACTGGCGAAGAAAAACGCCGCCAAAGGCAACGCGGCCAATGTCGAGTTTCATCTGGCGTCGATCGACAATCTGCCGTTGCCGGATGCGTCGGTGGACTGCGTCATCAGCAACTGCGTGATCAATCTCGCGCCGGACAAGCCGGCTGTGTTTCGCGAGATCTTCCGCGTCCTCAAGCCGGGCGGGCGCATCGCCGTCAGTGACATCGCACTGAAAAAGCCTCTGCCGCGGGAGCTGCGGGAGAGCGTGATGGCGTATGTCGGCTGCATCGCCGGTGCGATCGCGATCGAGGAGTACGAGGGCGGCCTGCGGCAAGCCGGCTTCGATCCCGTGCAGGTCATCGACAGCGGCGCGGATCTGAACGCCTACGCCAAGTTGGAAAACCAGGCTGGCTGCTGCTCCCCCGCCATGGCTGAACCGGCGCCGAAGGCGGCATCAGCCTGCTGCGGCACGTCCCTCCCCATCGCCGCCACCCCCTGCTGCGGCGGCGAGACCCAGCAGGAGGCCAGCAACATCCACACCGGCCTGGCGGAACTGCTCAAGCGCTACGACATCAACGACTACGCCGCGAGCGTGAAAGTCTACGCCCTCAAACCACAGCCGTGACCGTGTGCATCGGGGAAAACAGGGCCCGCACTGGCGCGATGGCTGCAAAGGCTGTGCGAAGGCCATGCGCAAAGAGCTGAGAGATCTCAAAGATCGCAAAGGTGGCCATTGGTGCGGCAGGCAGATAGCCTACCCTCTCCTGTCGTACAGCAAGCTACCCGATCGAATGTAGGGGCACATGGCAATGTGCCCCCGAGCGGCGATAGATCCGGATGAAGGCGACGCCCAGCCGGGGGCGGATTGCCATCCGCCCCTACAGTCCGCAGCATAGACTAACGCATGCCCTGAA
>CALEKX010000149.1 GCA_937904525.1 uncultured Phycisphaerales bacterium | reverse complement strand
ATTAGGGCCGATTGGAAATAACGTTCAAAATTGTTTTGACATGTTTATTTCTATGGTGTATTTTCACCATCGACCCCGTCTTTTGTCATTTGGTCGGGGATCTGGCCACATGTGTTTCAGGAGAGAAGGATGAAGTCATCCAAGGCAATCGCCGTAGCTGGGATTCCCATGCTGGCGGCAGCACTGATGGCCGAGCCGACAACGGCAGCTACTATTCAGTTCAATGCTGTCAGCGGGGATTGGAACGTAGGAACAAACTGGAGTGGAGGGAATCTTCCTGGTGCAGTCGACGAGGCGCAGGTCACCAATGGCGGAACCGTGTACGTCGACGCGACCATGGACCCCATCGTCATCTACCGCATGCGCATCGGGACAGGGAACACAACCAGTGGATGGTATGTGCAGACCGGCGGCAGTCTGACGATGGAATCGTTCATCAACCTCGCCCAGAACGCCGGATCCTATGGCGAAGCCACGATCAGCGGCGGCTCCATCAACATTACCAACAATGGCTTCAATGTCGGCTCCGGTACCGGCATCCTCCGAATCGTCGGGTCCGGGGCGACCATCACGACGACTGCTGGTTTTCGTGCCAGCAATACCGCGCAGAAAGAGCTGGCTGTGCTTGAGTTCGTCCTCGACAACAGCGCAGCCCACATCACGCCGATCATCGCCACAGGAGCCAGTGCATTTCGCAACGGAACCCTGCAGGTCAGCTTGCATGGCGGTGTGCTGCTGACGGGAACCAATCAGTTTGCACTGATGCAGGCTCAGGGTGGTGGTGCCTTCCGTACGGACAGCAGCAATGGCATGTTTATCGTGCCGACCTACCTGTGGACGACCTTGCAGAACTCGAGTGTGACCCAGGTCACGCTCGATGTGAATGATTTCAAGGGCGCGCTCGACGTTTCGACGTCGGGCGGGCTAACATTCGAGCCGTCCCAATACGGTTACATTGATCTTGCCAATGCGAGCGGGACGTCGCTGCAGCTTGGGCTGGATGTGGAGGGCTCGCTGAGCGCCTTCACGGCTGCGCTGACGGAAGCGGGGATCTCCTGGTCGCCGGGATCGGGGGAGTACGATCTATTCTTGAACCTCAACCCGTCCGTTTCGGGCGGAAGTCATTTCGTTTGGGATCTGAGCCGCATCGACCCGAGTCTTGAGGTCCGGGCGATCGGCTTGGTGCCTGAGCCGGCCATCGCGGGCTGGTTGATCGTAGCCGGTGCGGCCATGGTACGCCGCCGTGCACGGATCTGAGCGGGCTGAACATGTCACCTTGCGCGCGGGGCGCCTCCCCGCAGGAGCCTGCCATGCGTCGCCGAACTGGTTTCACGCTCGTCGAATTGCTCGTGGTGATCGGCATCATCGCCTTGCTCGTCTCCATCCTTCTTCCCGCCCTCAACAAGGCACGCGAGTCGGCCAATTCCGTGCGCTGCATGAGCCAGTTGCGGCAGATCGGCCTGGCCATCCGGATGTATGCCAACGACAACAAGGACCACTTCCCGATTGCGCCCAACTCGACCAACATCAGTTGGGACGATCTGCTCAGCGGCTATGACGGCCGAAGCCTGACGTACGAGCAGATGATTGCCACGGGCCTGGATCGCGAGAAGGACGCCTCCGACCTTAATGAGATGTACGCCTGCCCGTCCGACTACGTCTTCAACACGTTGCACAACCCCCGTTTCATCAACGGTTCCAAGCGTTCGGGCTATCAGCGCAGCTACGTGCCGACGCGCGTAGGCAAGAAGGGTGGTCCGAAGGGTGACGGTACCGATGACATGGCTATCGGCATCGTCTGGCCCGGAGCGACGTATTGCTGGTCCGCCAAGCTCTCCATCGACGTCAAGCAGCCGGCGGAGACGATCCTGCTGGGCGAGGTCCGCCACCAGGTGGGCCTGGGCAGCACCACCAACCCGACTCTCGACCATCCGCTGCACCAGCAGGGCAGTTTGTCTCTGCCGCCGCTGCACGCCAGCGGGCAGGCGTGGAACTATTTGTTCTGCGATGGACATGTGGAGACTCTGGACCCGTGGACGACCCTTGGTCCGTCGATCACCACCCTCAACAGCAACAAGGGCCGGATGTGGACGCGCGATCCCAGGGACTGATTGGGATCCGCCGTCCGCCACGGTTGTTGCCTGCTAAACAACTCCTTCGAGCACCCGGGAGCCTCGTTTCATGCGATCTTCTCTTTTCGCCGTAGTTGTCGCTTTGGGAATGCTGATGTCAGCACAGGCGCAGGCTGCGTTGCAAGTGCGTTACATTCGCCTTGAAGGCCCCACGAGCGGCCGTATGGCCGTGACCGAGGTCGAAGCCTACAGCCGAGGCCAGAACATCCTCCAGGGCAACAAGGACGTGGGCATCACCGGTTGGGCGATGCGCGGCTTGCGCCTTCCGGATGAGAAGGCCCGTGAACGCACGGTGATCGACGGCAAGGACGGCGGTCGCGGCTTCACCTTCGGCGCCTCGCCGGACAGCCCCGGCGGCGTCAATCCCTGGGTGGAGTTCGATCTGGGGCGCGAGTACCCGATCGAACAGATCGTCATCAAGCAGCCGATCGAGCCGGCGTACACCGACCGGTTCCTCCGCTTGGTGACGCTCATGGACGGCCAGCGCAAGGTCGTTCTGGCTCAGACGTATGACAACCGCTCGAAGGAGGTCAACAAGGGAACGATCGCGATCAAGGCCGATCCAGCCAAGAGCGTTCGCGCTCTGATGGGCAGGCAGGTTCCGGCCGGTGCCGACTTCTGGGCGCCCGTGAGCCAGCTCGTGCCGATGGTGGAATCGCCACCGCCAGCCGATGTGAACCAGCGACTGGCGGCCTTCCAGGCGCGCAATTCGCCCCAGGCGATCCAGAAGCTGGCTGAGCAGTTCATGGCCGAGCTGGACCTCGACTCACCGAAGCTCGCGCAGGTGAAGGCGAAGTGGGAGGCTGGCGACGCCCAAGGCGCGCTCGACGCCTATCGCGACTACTTCTTCGCCAAGCTCGAGTCGGCGGTCTACATGCGGGAGAACCGCATGGCGCTTAACTACGCCCCCGGTGCCGACTATCCCGGTCAGGCCGATGATCTGCTCAACGGCGTCATCGTCGGGCTGACGAATCGCGATGCGTCGGCTCGGCGGTATCAGCCTGGCGCGTTCGACTGGGCCTTTGTCCCGGAGAAGGCGCCTGAAACCGAGCGCGTCGCCGTACTGCAGACGATCCGCAAATGGGCGCTGGTCAACACCTTTGGCGTCTCTCTGCTACACGAATACGTCATCACCGGCGACCAGAAGTACATGGACGGCTGGGCCGCAACCATGGACGACTGGGCGATGCACTTCATGAAGGATGTGGAGGGCTCGCCTTACAACCTGCGCAGCTACTTCCCCAAGGATCCGCTGCAGCACTTCTATTACATGTGCTACCGGATCAACGAGCTGCGGCAGGAGCGGCCGGAGCTGGCCAGGGCGATGCCGTCGGCCACACTGGCGCGCATGCTGCTGGCGGTGCTGGAAGAGTACCCGGCGCAGTACTGGCGATCGGCGCGGGTGTTGTCGTTCAACCACATGTTCAACGCCTTCAACGGCGCCTATCCCTCTTCGCAGATCCTCAATGACTTCCATGCCGGCAATCGCTTCGAGCGCGAAGTGCGGCAGGATTGGGAGCGGATCTGGACCTGGAAGATCACGCGTGACGGCTCGATGATCGAAGCCGGCGACGAAGGGCACATGGCTGTGCCGCTGGTACTCGCGCGTGCCTACCATGACATGCTGGCCCAGCCGCCGGAGTGGCTGACGCCGCTGAACCGCATTCGCGCCGAGCACGGCATCGGCAAGATCTACGAGATCGTGCTGCGTAACATCACGCCGGACGGCTACGACCATCGTTACGCCGATCCGGATGCCTTCCAGCGTGTATGGGAGCTGACCAAAACCCGCCAGCAGTTCCAGGGCGGCGGCCCGCTGGCGGTGTTCCGTCATGACGATTTCTTCAAGAATCCGGAAGTCCGCGCGATCTATGACACCGTCTATGGTCGCGGCTCGAAGCCGGCCAACAGCGCCCGCGAGGCGGCTCGCGAGCAGGTGATCGGCTTCTTCGAAGGCGACTACCAGGGCCCGCCGAAGATGGTCTCCGACTGGCTGCCCTACATCGGCTACCACTACCTGCGCGGAAGCTGGAAGCCGGATGCGGCGTTCATCCATGTGACGTCGCAGGCCACGGACAGCCCGAGCACCAACGGCCAGTACTGGAGCACCGGATTCAGCTTCCACGACTTCGGCTATCCGCTGCTGTATGCCTCGCCGCTGCTGGTGGACGGCCAGGAGCAGAACCCCGACTACGGCCGCCCGACGCTCAACCCGGGGAGCAAGACCTCACGCATCTCGGCGGCTCCGCACGATCCGATCCAGGCGCGCTGGCATACATCAGAACTGTACGACTTTGCCGAGGCGTTCTTTGAAGGGACGTACCAGTCGCTGCAGCAGGACCGGGACCGTGACTGGGCGCGCTCGCCGTTCACGCCGGGGCCGCACCGTCCGCGCGGTCCAGCCATCGAAGGTGTGAAGTCGACGCGCCAGATCATGCAGATCCGGCCGTACAACCTGTTTGTCGTGACCGATCGGGTTGAGCTGGCGGATGCGTCCGGTACGCATGAGTACACGATGAACTACTCGTTCCTCAGCGCCCAGACGCCTGAGCAGAAGGCGGCCGCCGAAGCTGCGGCCCGCGCGGCTGCGGATGCGGGGCGCAGGACCGGCATGGCTGCCGAAGAGCCGGAGGCGCCGGCCCTGGCCGCCATCGCCGCGCCGGCTGTCACCAGCTCCGGCACGGTGAAGCCCGATGCGGCCAGCCGACAGATCGCCTTCGACAATCCCGCGTCGCCGAGCGTCCGGCTGTATCACTTCAGTACGCAGCCGATCAGCTTCAACTATGGCGATTCGAAGTGGCGCTATCCGATCCACTTCCGCAATCATGTGTACCCCGGCGTGGCTGGATTCGAGCAGGTGGGCACCGCTGTGAAGTGGCAGGCCCGCGGCAACAGCGCTCTGGTCACGCTGCTGAGCTCCAAGCCGGCTGGCGGTGAGGAGCGCGTGGCCCGCGTGCAGCCGGTGTCCAATGGCAATGTCACCGGCTTTGATGCGGCGATGCGCGATGGCGGCTCGATCAGCTATCGCACGACCAGCAGCGGCGCAGCCCGCATGTCGGCTGGCGACATCCAGGCCGAAGCCGAAGGGCTGCTGCTGGTGAAGACGGCTGACGGCCAGGCCACCGGCATGGCTGTGGGCGTCCGCTCGATCTCGGTCGGCGGCAAGGCGGCCCCCGTCGCCTCAGCCGACTTCGAGTTCCGCCTCAATGGCAGCGAGCTGGTCGAGACGGCCCAGATGCTGCTGCCGATCAAGCCGGTGCGGTTCGAGCCGAACGTCAATGTCTTCACCGATTCGGTGGAGGTGACGATGTCGTCGCCGACGCCGGGCGTGGAGATCCGCTACACGACCGACGGCACCGAGCCGACAGCCGATTCGCCCCTGTACACCGGGCCGATCACGCTCACGGCGTCGACCGACATCCAGGCCCGTGCGTTCCGCCCGGGCGTGAAGGAGATCCCCTTCACCGCCGCCGGCACGCAGGTCAGCGCCGTCAGCTACGCTTCGTTCCAGAAGCAGGGCTATCTCGAGCCCGCGGCTGACGTGGCGCAACTGACACCGGGCTTGAAGTATGACTACCTCGAGGGCACGTGGTTCAAGTTGTACACCTATGCCGACCGTCTGCCGGCGGTCTCCAGCGGGCGGACCACCCGTCTGCTGGACGTGAGCGCCCGCAAAACCGATGGCCCCTTCGGGATGCGCTACACGGGATATATCCAGATCCCCGCGGATGGGGTGTACACCTTCCACGCGCCCGATGAACTGTGGAAGGTCATTGTCGAGCCGGGCTACGACCTTCGGCTGTACATCGATGGCCAGGAGTGGTACCTGGGCCAGATGTGGCATGGTCGCGGACAGTGGTCGGTGCCGCTGCGTGCCGGTGCGCATGAGTTCATGGTCACCTTCGCCGATGCCCGCGCCAAGGACATTGAAAAGCAGCGCTCCGACACCTGGGCTGGATTCCCCCGGCCGTGGGTCGTCTGGCGGGGCACGGCGCCTGAGATCCAGATCTCGGGCCCGGGCATCGAGCGCCAGCCGATCCCGGACGCGTGGCTGTTCTACAAGCCGTAACCGAGAGAAAAAGGCGACAGAGCGACGAAAGCGACGACAGGGATGGGGTGTCAGGGGCGGATGACAATCCGCCCCCGGGTGCGGCGACGGCATCCTACGCGCTCGCGGGGCACTTTGTCATGGCCCCTACATCCATCCCTCGTCGCTTCGTCGCTCTGTCGTTTGGTCGCTTCTTCCGGTCGCGGTCACTTCGATCTGCCGGCATTCCGGCAGCGCATCCAGAAAGAGCTTGCCATACCGCCGCGTCTTCACGCGGCCGTCGAGCAGGACGACGATGCCCTTGTCGGTGCGCGAGCGGATCAGCCGGCCGAAGCCCTGCTTGAGCTTGATGATGGCTTCTGGGACGGAGTAATCCATGAACGGATTGCCACCGGCTCGGGCGATGGCGTCGAGACGGGCTTCGACCAGCGGCTCATCCGGCACGGCGAAGGGGAGCTTGACGATGATGACGTTGCGCAGGGCATCGCCCTGGACGTCGATCCCCTGCCAGAAGCTGGCTGTGCCGAACAGCACGGCTTGCGGGGTGGTGCGGAAGCGGTCCAGCAGGATCTTCCGCGGCGCGCCCTGCCCTTGCACCAGCAGCGGCAGTCCGAGCTCATCCAGCCGGCTTTTCAGCCGATTGGCCATGTCGATCAGCATCTTGTAGCTGGTGAACAACACAAACGCCCCGCCGTTGGTCTGCTGCAGATAATGCACGATCCGCTCAGCCGCGGCGGGGATGAACCGCGCATCGTTCGGATCGGGCAGGTCCGTCTCGATGTAGAGCGTCGCCTGCGACGCATAGTCAAACGGCGACCCAAGCTGCAGCACGCGGGCTGAGTCGCACCCCAGGCGCGACTTGATGTAGTTGAAGGCGGGGTCGGAGGCTTGTGAAGAGGCCTGTACATGCGGGACGCTCGTGCCACTGTCGGGGGCAGCATGCTTTGTGGCACGGGCGTCCCGCACGTGCATCTCATCCATGCCGCGCAGCACACGCGAGTACGCATCCTCGTCAATCTGGACCCATGGCCAGTTCTCCAACCCTGCGCGTGCTGGATTGGTGCGAACGTACTCCACCTGGCTTCGCAGATCCTCCTCGTTGCGTATCAGGTGGTCATACGATTCCGGCTGCCAGAATGGCCCCTTTCTGTCCAGAAAACGATTGGCTTCTCGTGCTGTCCATTGCTTGAACGAGCTTAAAATTGGCAGCAGCTCGTGATTGCCGAGCGGCTTCAGCACGACGTGCAGATGGTTTGGCATGATGCACCATGCAACCAGCTCGTAGCGTTCGCCGGCAAAGTGCAATAGTGCACCGCGCACTACATCCGCCACAACGGTCTGCCTCAGCCAGCATTCGCCATAGCCCGCATCGAGGTAACGCTCGGTCTTCTCCTGCAGCAGTTTCTCGAGGCGATGCTGCTCGGTGGCTGAGATCTCCACCTTCTCTTCGAGCCGCCGGCGCTCTTCGCGAAGCTCGTCGATGATGTGAGCAGGGAGCGAATCAGACAGACGCATCGTTACGGCGTAGATTCCACCAGCCTTCGTAAGGTGTGGAAGGTATGCGCCGTATTGCATCTTTACCGTCGAAGATTGCACGTGCGGGACGCCCGTGCCACTGGGTGCGTTCATTTCACGGTTGGCGCCCGTGCCACGAGGCAGGCCCACTTTCTTCCCAGCCGTGCAGAGCGTGGCGGAGGTCATGACGACGCTGGGGAGTTTGTCGAACAGGTGGCGGCGGAGGCCCTCGGCGACGTTGATGGGGGCGGCGCTGAGGGTGACGCGGCGGTGCGTGCGCTTGGTGACCTCCATCCAATACACGGCATCTTCCATCTTCTGCTCGAGGATGGCTTCAGCCGTTTCAGCGAGGGCGGAGACCTTAGCGGCTACGCTCATGAGCTCGGTCTGCTCCTTCTCATCCTCGATGTCAGCCAGCATGGCCTTGATGTGCGTGGCCAGGTCGCGCAGGCGGGGGGTGAGGAGGTTTTCGACGATGCCGGCTTCGCGGATGCGGCCGTTGCTGTTGCGGTTCTGGTCATGCCACGCCAGCAACTGCTCAAAAAACGCATCCGTCAGCCGATGCAGCTCCACGACATCGCGGATCGCGTCATTCGCGGCTGAGCCGTGCACCGTCAGCAAGCCGCGGCCGCGCCTCGGCTCATACAGATGCCGAAGCTGATACCGCAATGCCGACTCGCTGAGCTTCAAGCCGAAGTGATCGCCGGCGACGTCCTCGATTGTGTGGGCTTCGTCCAGCACAACCAGGTCGTACTTGGGCAGATACTGCACGCCGGCGATGCGCAACGCCAGATCGCTGAAGAACAGCGCATGGTTGACGATCAGGATATTGCCGCTGTTCATGCGGCGCTTGGCGGCTTGCCAGAAGCAGCTCTTGTAGAACTCGCACTTCTTGCCCAGGCAGTTGCCATGCTCGGCGCAGACCTGGTTCCACACCTCGCCATCGGGCAGGACGGGCAGGCTCGCCAGCGAGCCGTCGGTTGTCTCCTGGGCCCACTGCTCGATCATCCAGAGCGATTCGAGCTGGCGGTCCTGGTCGAAAAGCGTCATCTGCCGCGAGCGGGCCTGCTGGAGGCGCCGCTGGCAGAGGTAGTTGCTGCGGCCCTTGACGAGCACGGCTGTGAACTCATCGGGAAAGACGCTGCGGATCAGCGGGATGTCCTTGTCGATGAGCTGTTCCTGCAGGCTGATGGTGTGCGTGGAGATGACCACGCGCTTCTTGTGCTTCACCGCCCAGTGGATCGCAGGAATGAGATAGGCAAAGGACTTGCCGACTCCCGTTCCGGCTTCGACCAGCAGATGGCGCTTTTCCGCGAAGGCGCGCTCGACAGCCTGGGCCATCTCCAACTGCTGGGGGCGATGCTCATATCGCTCCCCCAGGCGGCGGGCGATTGCCCCTTCGGGGCCGAGGATGTCGAGTAGCGTGGTGGGCATGGGCGGGTTGTGTCTTGGGGCTTGGTGTTTTGTTGTTTTGGGGGCTGGGAATGTGATCAGTGATTAGTGCGTAACGGCATCTTGAGGGTGGCACGGGCGTCAGGCGCGTGCCGGTCTGCAATCGCGATTTTCTCTATTCTGTCTTCTCCCATCTCCACGGTCCCAGCTTACCCCGCCCCTGCGTCGAATCCTATACTACGTATGTGCGTCTGCTGATCACGGCTGACATTCACTATAACCATCCCCGGTCGCGCAAGCTGGCGGATGCGCTGATCGACGAGATGAACCAGGCCGGCGGGGAGGGGGTGCTGGTGGTCGGGGACACCGGCGTCGGCGATGGGGACGCGATCGAGCAGGCGCTGGTGCGGTTTACCGTCCCCGGACCGCGGCTGTTCGTAGCCGGGAATCACGAGCTTTGGACGAACGGGCCGGACAGCTATCGGCTCTATCGCGAGGAGCTGCCGCGGCGCGTGCGGGCGGCGGGGTGGCATTGGCTGGAGGATGAGCCGTTTGTGGGGGAGGGGTTTGCGATTGTCGGCAGCGTGGGATGGTATGACTACACGCTTGCCGAGCCGGCGCTGGGGATTCCCGAGCGGTTCTACGCAGCCAAAGTCTCGCCCGGCGCAGCCGAGCGGCTGAGCGAGTTCCGCTCATTGCTGGCGGATGACGGCGATCTGTCAGCCGAGGCTCGGGAGGTCGTCGCCCGCTGGAATGACGGGCGTTTCGTCAAGCTGCATCGGGAGGATCAGGCGTTCCTCGAGGAACTGCTCGATCGGCTGAAGGGGCAACTGGACGCACTGCGGCATGTGCCGCGCGTCATCGCCGCGATTCATCATCTGCCATTTGCCGAGCTGCTGCCGCCGCGGCACTCGGCTCAGTGGGATTTTGCCAAGGCATATTTGGGCAGCCGGCGGATCGGCGAGCTGCTGCTGCGGTATCCGAACGTGCAACAGATCTACTGCGGCCACAGCCATTTCGCGGCTGAGGCGACGATCGGGCACATTCGGGCGATCAACATCGGCAGCGGGTATCGGGTCAAGCGGTATGAGGTATTGGAGTTGGGGGACTGAAGAAGGCAGAAGGTAGACGACAGAAGCTGGAAGACAGAAGACAGTAGACAGAGCCCGCGGGGAGCACATTGCCATGTGCCCCTACAGAAGCGAGAGGATCTTCCGACCCGCTCCCTTCGTCGCTTCGTCGCTTTTCTTCACCTCTACAACCCCCCGGCAGACTGAGCTATAACAGTTGCCATGACGACGCATGCGGACTTTGTGATCGATGATCCCGATCAGTTTCATCAGATCGTCCCGCCTGACGCGAAAGTCGAAATGCTCGCCAGCGGGTTTGAGTTTACCGAGGGGCCGGTGTGGAGCAGCCGGGATGGCGGGTTCCTGCTGTTTTCGGACATCCCGGCATCGCGCATCTACCGCTACACGCATCGCAGCGGGGCGGGGGTGTGGCGATACCCCAGCGGCAACGCCAACGGCAATACGCGCGACCGCCAGGGTCGGCTGATCACCTGCGAGCACGGCACGCGCACCGTCACGCGCACGGGCGACGGCGATGGTCGGATCGTGACGCTCGCCGCCAGCTACAAAGGCTGCCGGCTGAACAGTCCCAATGATGTCGTCGTGAAGGACGACGGCACGATCTGGTTTACCGATCCGCCCTACGGGCTGAAGAATCAGACCGAGGGCAAGGAACTGGATCGACAGCATGTGTTCCGTCTCGATCCCGAGACGCTCGAACTGACATCTGTGGTGGATGACTTCAGCCGACCCAATGGCTTGTGCTTTTCGCCGGACTACAAGCGACTGTACATCGCCGACTCCGACCGCGAGCGGCATCATATTCGCGTGTTTGACGTGGGGGCTGACAACACGTTGTCAGGGGGAAGCGTGTTCTGCGTGATCGATGTCGGCGGGCCGGACGGCATCCGCTGCGACGAGCAGGGCCGCGTGTGGTCGACAGCCGGCGACGGCATCCACATCTTCGCGCCCGACGGCAAGCGCATCGGCAAGATCCTCATGCCGCTGGTCGCGGATCCGAAGGATCCGTCAAAACAGATCCGCCAGACTCCAGCCAACCTCTGCTTCGGCGGCCCGGATCACAAGACGATCTTCATCACGGCACGGACGGCGCTGTATGCCGTGCGCGTGAATGTGGCGGGAGCGGAGAAATTCTGAGGGGCGCGTTCACCACGCAGACATGGAGGAGTTGTCAGTGATGGGTGATTAAGACGTAACAGCATGCAGCGGGCACCATCGAATCGCGGGTGCTTGCGCGTGCAGTCGTCACCGTAGACGTGCACGTACGGGACGTCCGTGCCACAAGCGAGATGCCGCTACGCACTGTTCACGAATCACTACCTCCCCCAACGCAATGCCTTGCCAATGATCGACGACGCCTCCGCGCTCTTCGCGTCTCCGCGGTGAAAAGGACCTCATCGATTGCGGATACGCCCGACGAGCGCCTCGTCGGCTGTGGTGATGCGGTTACGGCCCATGTCCTTGGCCTGGTAAAGGGCTGCGTCGGCTGTGGCGACGAGCTGATCGGCGTGAGCCGGGTGATTGGCGCGCAGCGAGCCGATGCCGATCGACATCGTCACGCCGTGCGGCCGCTGCAGAATGGCCGCCGAAGAGGCTGCGAAATCCTGGCGAATACGATCGGCCACCCGCGCAGCTTCCTCCGGGCCGGCATGCGGCAGCAGGAGGACGAACTCGTCGCCGCCGTAGCGGGCGGCTACGTCCATCTGACGCAGGTTGGCGCTGATCGCGCGACCGGCGATCTGCAGAAGCTGATCACCTACCTGGTGGCCATAGGTGTCGTTGAGCTTCTTGTAGCCGTCCAGGTCGATCATGACGCACGACAGGTCCTCGCCGTAGCGGTTGGCTTCAGCGAACATCTGCTCGATCACCTTGCTAAAGTGCCGGCGGTTGTACAGGCGCGTCAGCGGATCGGTCGCCGCCATCTCCTCCAAAAGCTTCAGCGAGCTTTCGAGTTGCGTGTTCTTGGACTGCACCTCGGCGAGCGCGGCTTCAAGCTCACGGCGGAGCGATTCGTTCTCGCGGCGGATGCGGGCGACGGTCAGGTTCTTCTCGACGACCAGCGGGATGGTGAACAGATAATCGCCGAACTTCACGACGTAGTCGGTCGCGCCCTTGCGGATGGCTTCAGCCGCGATGTGGCCGACGTTCTCGCCCGTGACCATGATGACCGGCGTGCTGCATCGCTGCTGAATCGAGTCCAGCAGATCCATGCCGTTGCAGTCGGGCAGGTTGTAGTCGGCGAGGATCAGGTCGAAGTTCGCCAGGTTCTCGCGGAAGGCTGCGGCGCGGGATTCAACTCCCACAACCGTCCCCCGTCCGAAGTAATCTTCGAGGGTTTCCTGGATCAGTGCCCGCTGATCCTCGTCGTCCTCGATGATGAGTATCCTCAGGTTCTGCACGGCCTTCCCGTCCACTTCTGATCTACGATTCAAAGCGATCGCCGGCAAACGCTGCTGGCGAAATGACCGGCGCCCCCTCAACGCCTGGCCTGGTCGGCCGGCAGGTGATGCCTGGGATACTGGTGAATGGTCAGCCAGTAATTGGTGCTGGCCAGCACGGTGCGCAGGAACTGCTCCGCATTCGCGGGCTTGATGGTGTAGCTGTTGGCCCCGTTTTCGGCAGCCAGGCGCATCTGTTCCTCATCGACGACGCCGGTCATCATGACGACCGGGATGTCGCGCAGTTCGGGCTGAGCCTTGATCGCCTTCAGCGTTTCCTGTCCGTCCATGCCGGGCATCTCGATGTCGAGATAGATCAACCCCGGTCGCGGCGCGTTGGCATAGGCCCCCCGTCGATGGAGGATGTCCAGCGCCTCAACACCGTTGGAGGCTTCGATGACCTGGTTGCGCACGCGCGACTCCGAGATCGCATCGCGCACGAGCATCCGGCAGTCGGGGTCGTCATCCACCAGCAGGATGGTGATCGGCTCCTGATCCGAGAGCTCGGGCTGAACGTCGAGTTGCGGTTCACAGGTCAGCATCGGCGTACGAACCTCCTGGTAACCGTGCCTCCGGGACGGTCGCCACAAGAGCTATCGGCTGGTTTCAGGGGTCGGTTTGGTGACGATGCGGGGGAAAATTGCCTGAATTACGGCCCTTTATCGGACATCAGTTTGGACGTGTTGCTCAGACTGCATCAGCCGTGCGTAGCCCGTCTCACGATTGTTGGTCGATCGGCTGGGGTTGTTCGGGGCGGCTGGCCGACATGGGTGACAGGCGCCGGGTGGTTCGGTATCGTCATTTTGCCCGCACGGAGGATTGCTCGAGGCATGGATGCGCTCAAAGCCTACATTTCGCCGCGGATGCTGGCCCTGGGGGCGATCGGGTTCGCATCTGGCCTGCCGATGCTGCTGAGCGAGTCGACGTTGGCTCAGTGGATGACGGACATCAAGGTCGAAAAGGAGACGATCGGCCTGCTGCAGCTTGTGACGCTGCCGTATGTGCTCAAGGCGCTGTGGTCGCCGCTGATGGATCGATACCGCGTGCCGTTGCTGGGGCCGCGGCGCGGGTGGCTGCTGGTGACGCAGCTATTGCTGATCGCGGCGATCGTTGGTTTGGCGTTGACCGGGCAGGCGGGGAGGGTCGGCTCGATCGCTGTCGCGGCGGTGATTGTGGCCGTGTTGAGCGCATCGCAGGACATCGTGGCCGATGGTTATCGGACGGATCTGCTTCAGCCGGCCGAACGCGGCATCGGGGCAGCCGTCTTCGTGACCGGCTACCGCCTGGCCATGCTGGCGACGGGCATGGGGGCGTCGGTGCTGGTCGGGCAGGGGATCGTCACCTGGTCGCAGGCATACCTGCTGATGGCCGCGGTCATGGGGATCGGCGTGATCGGCACGCTGATGGCGCAGGAGCCGGCCATCCAGCCGGCGCAGCCGCAGAGCCTGCTGAGCGCGAGCTGGTCCCCTGTTCGCGAGCTGCTTCTCCGCCGCGACGGCTGGATCGTTCTGCTGTTTGTCGCACTGTTCAAACTGCCCGATGCGATGGCAGCCGCGATGACGGTGCCGTTCCTGCGCGAAATCGGCGTGACCAACACGCAGCTCGGCTTGTACCGCAACGGCCTGGGGATGGGGATGACAATCCTGGGGGCGGTTGTAGGGGGCATCGTCGTGGCGCGCTTGCCGCTGCGGCCGTCGCTGTGGCTGTTTGGCATCCTGCAGGCGGTCAGCAATGCGGGTTTCCTCCTGCTGACGATGACCGGCGCGAAAACGGCTGTGCTGATTGGCGTGCTGATGGTCGAAAACTTCTGTGCCGGGCTGTTCGTGGCTGGTTTCTTTGCCTTTCTGATGAGCCAGTGCCACCCGCAGTACTCGGTGACACAGTACGCGATCCTTTCGAGCGTGATGGTGATTGGTCCCAAGCTGATGGGCGCGTGGACCGGTTACCTGGCCGTGGCCCTCGGTTGGGCGGGCTTTTTCCTGCTGACGATCGCCGCGGCGGTTCCGGCGCTCCTGTTGCTGCCGTGGATCACCCCCCGGCGCGACCTCGGATCAGCCGAGGCACGTGGATTTGAGGTCGCGCCGACGCAGGACGCGCCTGCGCCGGCTTGATCATCCGGTATACTTCGCCCCATGGACAAAGGACCCAACGACCTGCCTTCCGCATCCGCCAGGCCGCCGCGCGTCTGGGTTCAGCCGCTGGTGTCGCTGACGGCGGTGATCGTCGTGCTCACACTGATTGTCCTTTTCTTCGACGCTCTGACGACGGTCGCACTCGGCGTGCTGGCGGCAGCCATCGTCGCCTGCACGCTCAATCCGCTGGTGCGCTTTATCCCCGCTCCGCGGGCGGTGGGGGCGGCTGTGCTGGGATTGGGGTTCATCGCATTGGCGGTAACGCTGGTGGTCGCGCTTTCCTGGCCGCTGGCCAAGCCGATCCAGCGCGAGCTGGAGAAATGGCCGCAGAACAAGGAGAACATCGACCGCCTGCTGGCCAACTGGAGCTACGAGCTGGCGCTGGAAGAGCCGATGACCGTCGACGGCATCTTCAATTCCATCGGCCAGTTCTTCGCTGGCGAGTCGGTGCCGAAGTTCTTCAGCCGCGGAGCGGAAGCCGTCGTCGCCATCCTCATCTGGCTGGCGTTTGTGTTCATCGGGTCGATCTTCATGCTGGCTGATCCGAACGATCGCCTGCTAAACCCCGCGCTGCGCGTGATTGCCCAGCCGTACCGTTCGCGCGTGTCGGACATGCTCGAATCGCTCGGCCCGCGACTGCGGCGCTGGGTGCTGGGGACGGTGACGAGCATGTGCATCGTCTTTACGGCGTCGTGGATCGGCTACAGCATCATCGGCCTGAACTTCGCGCTGCCGCTGGCGATGCTGGCGGGCGTGTGCGAGATCGTGCCGACGGTCGGCCCGGCGTGCGCGATGATCGTGGCTGTGCTGTTCGCAGCCACACAGTCGGGCGGAACAGTCGTCGGCGTGCTGCTGGTGTACGCGATCATCCAGGCGATCGAGGCCTATCTCATCCTCCCCATGATCATGCGCGGGGCGGTGAAGGTGCACCCGGCTGTGACGCTGTTCAGCGTGGTGCTGTGGGGCAAGATCTTCGGCGTGCCGGGGCTGATGCTGGCGATCCCGATCAATGTCACGCTGGCGTGTTTTGTCGAGTATCTGTACGTTCGTCCGCGCGATGCGGCGTTGGAAGCATCGCGAATGGCGGCGACCATCGACGCCTAGCGCGGTCGATTGCCTCCATGGGTGAAGGCATCTCCCTGATGGCGCCGGCATCTCGATTGCCGCTTGTCTGAAAAGCGCGGGCGAGACGTCAGCGCCACGATGGAGCTGCCGTTACGCACTGATCACTACTTGATCTTCGCCACGATCATCGTGACGTCATCGCTGCGGCGCGTGAGACCGACGAAGCGCCGTACATCCCACAGCAGGTGATTGGCGATCGTCTCAGCCGAGGCGTTGGGGAGGCTGCCGGCCTGGCGGAGGGCGGCGATGATCCGGTCGCGGCCGTAGGTCTCCTCGTTGAAGTTCATCGCATCGGCCAGCCCGTCGGTGTAGAGCAGGATGATGTCGCCCGACTGCAGGTCGATCCACTTCTGGATGAACTCCTCGTCCGGATTGACACCCAGCACCATGTTGGGCGTCTCCAGCTCAATGATTTCATTGCCGCGGAGGACCAGTGCCGGGGGGTGGCCGGCGTTGGTGTAGGTGAAGCGGAGCGTGCGCGTGTCGAGGACGCCGTAGAGCGTGGTGACGAATTCCGACGGCTTGGTGTCGCGGCAGAGCATCAGGTTCACGCGCCGCATGATCTCGTACAGGTAATAGAGATTGTCGACCTGCGCGCGAACGAACGCTCGCACCGATGCCATGATCAGCGACGCCGGCACGCCTTTGCCCGAGACGTCGGCTACGATCAAGCCGACATTGCCTTCAGCCAGCGGGATGAAATCGAAAAAGTCGCCCCCCAGCGCGTAACAGGGGACATACACGCTGGCCAGGTCGACGCCGTCGAGCTGCGGCGGCTGACGCGGCACCATGCGCTGCTGCACCTCAGCCGCCATCTGCACCTGCCGCTCGAGGGCCTCCGCCTGGAGGGTTTCCTCCAACAGGCGGGCGTTCTCGATCGCGGCCGCCGCCTGCGCCGCGATCGCCCGCAGCAGGTCGATCTCCATCGCCGAGAACTGCCGCTCAGCCGCGGTGTAGACGCGCAGCACGCCGATCTGCCGGCCCTTGTAGCGCATCCCCACCGACAGCATCGAAACGATCCCCTCGCGGCGGCTTTCCTCGGTGTAGCGGACGCGCGGGTCGGTCGTCATGTTGCGCACATAGGCGTAGCCCTTTGACGACAGGGCCTCGCGGTCGATCTCGGCTTCGCTGAGGCGGACCGGCCCCTTGTTCAGGTACTGCTCGGAGAGGTTGTGCACGGCGCGGATGCGCAGCTCGTCGCCGTCCTTGTCCAGCAGGCGGATCGATGAGGCTTTGGTCTGCATCACATCGCAGACGACCTCCACCGTCCGCTGAAGCACCTTGCGCAGGTCGCGCGCCTCAGCCAGCATCATCGTGACGTTGTAGACGGCGGTCAGTTCCTGCACGCGCTGGCGGAGCTGGTATTCCTGGAAGCACAGGCGCGCGATGGCGTTGGCCAGGAGGAACAGGAACTGGATGGCGGCTGGGCGCGTGCGATTGCCCTGCGTGAGCTGCTGGGCCAGAGCCTTCATCTGTTCGAAGTCCAGGCCGTACTGCTGCGCAAGGCTGGCCAGGCGCGCATCCTCCAGGCTGTCGGGATTCGTGTGGTGGGCGCTCATCCGCAGCGTCCCCAGACGCTGATGGCCGATCATGATCGGCGCTACATACTCATCCCCTTCGCGGTGGGGCATTTCCACCGCATCGGCAGCCGCGAGGGCCTCCTGGCGACGCGTGAACTGTGCCGTCGGGTCCGGGCTTGTCAGGACATTGCCGTCAGCATCGGTGATCACAGCCCGGACATTGGCGACAGCTCCGAAGCTGTCCTGGATTTCCTGGAGCGTCTCCAGGTCCATGAAGTCGGTGAGGCGAAGCTGGGTGGTTTGGGAGGTCGGCATGTGCACGCGTTGATGCATTGTAGAGCAGGGCGCAGCGGCTTCAATCGCATCCATGCCCGGGGCGTGCATCACCCGCGTATAGCTTTACTTTCGCTGCGGAACCGGCGTTGACGCCCGCCGGAAGGGGCCCTGTAATGGAACCCACACACCAGGACCAAAGGATCTGACATGCCCACTGCGCAAATCAACGGCAACACCATCCACTACACCGATACCGGCAGCGGCAAGCCGGTCATCCTGCTGCATGGGTATCCCCTGGACAGCCGGATCTGGGACGGACAGGTTGACGTGCTGGCGGAGCGCTATCGTGTGATCGCGCCGGACTTTGCGGGATTTGGCCGGTCGACGGCGGCTAAGCCGTTTACCATCCCGTCGATGGCGAACGATATCCGCCAGTTGGCGACGGAGCTGGGCGCGCTGCCGTGCGCCGTAGCGGGGCTGTCGATGGGGGGATATGTCGCCCTGGCGTGGGTGAAGCTCTGCCCGACGGACATCAAGGCCCTGATGATCGTCGACTCCAAACCTCAGGCCGACAGCGCCGAAGCCCGTCAGAACCGCAATCGCATGATCGAGCTGGCTGGCACCGGCGGCGCCAGCGCGATCGCCGATCAGATGCTCAAATCCCTGTTGACGCCCCAGACCCTCAGCAACGATCCGCAGATGGTCCAGCGTCTTCGGCAGATCATCGAAGATCAGCCGGTGCAGACGCTTCAGTGGGCTCAGGCCGCGATGCGCGACCGCGAGGACCTGTCCGACTTCGTCACCTCGATCGCCGATCCGACGCTCATCCTCGTCGGCGAGAAGGACCCGCTCACCACGCCGGAGATGGCGCGGGCGCTTCACGCGACGGTCAGCCAGTCGCGACTGGCCATCATCCCCGAGGCCGGCCACCTGCCGACGCTGGAACGGCCGCGGGAGACGGCCGAGGCGATGCGACGATTCTTGGATGAGTGTTACTGATCTCACCGCGGAGACGCGGAGGGGAAGACAGGTAGAAGACAGTAGTCAGAAGGCAGGAGCTGCCCTGAGTTGTGGCGCGGGCGTCTCGAGCATTATGCATCAATGCATCGAGCGATGGCCCGAAGCTGTCATCCTGAGCGCAGCGAAGGATCTCAACCGCTCCTGACGCACCAGATCCTTCGCTGCGCACATTGCCATGGGCCTCTACATCAAGGAGGGGGGGTCGCCTGCCCTTCCTCGCTCCGTCGCTCTTACCAATCACAGCGCACTTGAGGTCACCGCGTCGAGGTCCAACGCGGCGAACCGGCCCTGCTCGTGATGCACATTCCCCAAGCCGGCGATCATGGCGGCGTTGTCTGTGCAGTATTCCAGGGCGGGGTAGAGGACGGGCAGATCGAGTTGATCCAGGGCTTTGCGCAAGCCGCGGTTGGCGCTGACGCCGCCGCCGATGATGACGCATCGGCTATGCGTCTGCTTGACCGCCCGCTTGAGTTTGCGGACCAGTACATCGACGCATGCGGCCTGAAAGCTGGCAGCCACGTCGGCCAGCTCCTGCTGCGACAGAGCCGACGCATCGCGCTGCCGGCCCTTGTGGCCGCGCACGCGATACAGCACCGACGTCTTCAAGCCGCTGAACGAAAAGTCCAGCGATTGCCGGCCCAGCAGGCTTCGCGGGAAATGCACCGCCTCGGGATTCCCGCTGCGGGCGAGTTTGTCGATCACGGGCCCGCCCGGATAGCCGAGGCCAAGGATCGCGGAGACCTTGTCATACGCCTCGCCCACGGCATCGTCGATCGTCGTGCCGATCAGCTCGACCTGATCGAAACCATTCAGCCGATACAGCGCCGTGTGCCCGCCGGAAACAACCAGCCCCACGGCTGGGAACCGAGGTTGGGGTGGGGGTGCATCGTTTGCCCCATCCGCGCGCCGCAGCATGACGCTGTACAGGTGTGCCTGCACATGATCGACGCCGATCAGCGGCTTGGACAGCGACCAGGCCAGCGTCTTGGCGGCGGTCACGCCGATCAGCAGCGATCCGATCAATCCGGGGCGATGCGCCACGGCGATGGCATCGACATCCGTCAGCGAGCAGCCGGCTTGTGCGACGGCTTCTCGCAGTACGGGCAGGATGTTCTCGATGTGCGCGCGGCTGGCGATCTCGGGGACGACGCCGCGGTACTTCTCGTGCAGTTCGATCTGCGTGGCAACGACGCTGCTGCGCACGCGCGTGCCGTCCTCCACGACCGCAGCCGCGGTTTCGTCGCAGGTCGATTCGATCCCGAGTATCCGCGCCATGCTATTTGGTCGGCAGGGGATCAGGCGCCGTGGCTGGAGCCGTCGCGGGCGCGGTGGTCGGTTCGGGCAGGGCGTCTTCGGGGACGGCCTGCTCGTCGGTCTCGTCACTCTCGGCGGGTGCAGCGGGCTCAGCCGGTTCGGCCGTGGCCGGCGGCTGGGCATCGCCATCCGGCTCGACCACAGCTGCCGGTTGGGTCGTCACCGGCGGCACGGGCTGGGCCGGCGCCGCCGCTTCCGCGCCCTGCAGGACGACCAGACCGATCATCGTCATCACCGCCTGCTGAAGCTGCGTGTCGATGACCTCCTGCGACGTCGGCTTGGTCGACGGGCGGGTCGATGCCTTGGGCATCGGCCGCTGGAAACGCTCCTGCTCATAGCGCTGCCGCAGAACCTTCCGCTCGGTCTCATCATCCATGGGGACGATGATCTGTGGCTCGACGCCCCAGTCATCGGCATCCTTCAGGCGATGGACCAGCCGTCCGCTGGGCAGGTAGTAGTAGGCCACGGTGAGCTTCAGCTCGCCGCTGTCGCCATCCAGGGGGATGACCTCCTGCACGCTGCCCTTGCCGTAGGACCGTTCGCCGATCACCAGCGCTCGGCCGTTGTCCATCAGCGACCCAGCCACGATCTCGGCTGCAGAGGCTGAGTGCTCGTTGATCAGCACAATCAAGGGGAAGTAGGGCAGCGTATCGGGCACGGTGGCTTCGATGATCCGCTCGGGGCGGTTGCGGCCGCGCGTGCTGACGATGCGGCCGTCATCGATGAACATGTCGATGACCTGTACCGCCTGATCCAGCCGCCCGCCGGGGTTGAAGCGCAGATCAAGGATCAGCCCCTGCATCTTCTCGGCCAGCAACTGATCCATCGTCTTGCGCAGGGCGTCGTGGGTTTCGCTGGTGAACTGCGTGATCCGCACATAGGCGATCTTCGGATTGTCGGAGACATACCAGTCCCAGGTGTGATCCGCGTTGCGCGCAAATCCCTTGATCGTCGGCACGACAATGTCCTGCCGCTCCATCGTGAGGTCTTCTTCGTCACCGGTGACGTGGCGGACGGTCAACGTGACCTTCGTGCCCTTCTCGCCGGAGATGCGCTTGATCACATCGGGCAGCCGCTCGCCCTCGATCGCCTCGCCGTTGACCTTCAGGATGATGTCGCCCGCCAGCACGCCGGCGTGGAACGCCGGTGAGCCGTCGATGGGGCTGATCACTTCGATCTGGCCGTTTTCGAGCTGGTGCAGCTCGATGCCCACGCCCCGGATCGTGCCTTCCATCGCACGGTCGAACTGCTCCTGCTGCGCGGGGGGAACGTAGATGCTGTATGGGTCGAGCCGGCTGAGCAGGCCGTCGATCGCGGCTTCGCGGAGCTTCTGCTCGTCGACGTCTTCGACGTAGTTGGTCACGACCTGGCGATGGATGTCGACCAGCGTGCGGACGAATTCATACTCGCTGTCCCGCGTCGCCATGGACCCGGGAAGCTGGAATGCCAGCAGACACACCAGTCCAATGCTCGCCAGCCAAGCAAATTTCTCTCGATTCATATTGGACGATTCTATGCCCCGGCCGCCCGTCCACAAACCCCGCGCCAAAGATCGCAAAGGGCGAAGCGCAAAGATCCCAAAGAGTGCAAAGACCGCAAAGGGGGCTTAAGCGACGACGAAGCGACGAAGCGACGGAGGGGGTAGGGTCCGCTTCAGCGGACCGGTGGGACACATGGCCATGTGCCCCCGCGATGACGCCCGCGCTACGATCGCCCCCTGCAGACCAGCACGTGCGAGGACGCCCGTGCCACAGCTGGATCTTTGCGATCTCTGTGGGTTCTCTGGGATCTTTGCGCCGACT